>JAHEDM010000085.1 GCA_024641205.1 Actinomycetes bacterium | reverse complement strand
CTGCCGGCGGGATCGGCGGCAGCAGCGAACGGGGTGTGTAGTGAGCCGTACACACCGATCTATGAGATACAAGGGGACGGGTTCACCAGCCCGCTCCTCCCAAGCCCTCTACAGTTCTTGTCCTATGAGGGCTCGTTTACGGCCAATGGTGGCGTTGCAGATGGATTGACGAGCGACGACATCGGTGTTTCGGAATCTAGTAGCACACCGGTGGGTTACTCGCTCCAACTCACGGGGACGGGCTCTTCCTACGGTGATTTCTCGTGGGCGGCGGCTGCTCCGGCCACGTTTGGATCCATCAACACCAGCCAGACCTTCTTGGGCTCTGGCGATCAACCGTTCATCAACGAGATCCACTACGACAACTCGGGCACCGACACGGGTGAGGCAATCGAAATCGCCGGGCCGGCAGGCTTTGAACTCACCGGTTGGAGCATCGTTCTCTACAACGGTGCCAATGGACAGAGTTACGGCTCCACCACGCTTTCCGGGACCATTCCGGATCTGCAGAATGGATTCGGGGTGCTCACGGTGGACTATCCGACGAATGGGATACAGAACGGCGCACCGGACGGGTTGGCATTAGTGACGTCCGCGCTGGTTACAACGCAGGGCGTCGTCACTGCCGACTTCCAGAAGTCGAGCGAATTGAGCGGGTTCTTCGTTCAGGATTTGAAGGGTGACAAGGATTCCTCCACGTCTGACGGCGTATTCGTCTTCCACCGTGATACCTGGGATTACGACGTGTCCGTCGGCGACGTGGTTCGGTTCACCGCTGAGGTTTCCGAGTATTTCGGGCTCACCGAACTGTCGGATGTTTCGGACCTGACTGTCTGCAGAATGGGAAGGGTCAAGCCGACCAAGGTGTTCCTGCCGGTTTCCAGCATGGATGATTGGGAGTCGGTTGAGGGCATGCTGATCGACATGCCGCAGAAGCTGCATGTATCGGGGAACTACACCCAGGGCCGTTACGGCGAGGTGGACCTCTCGTTCAGCTGGCCGCTCGATACACCGACCAACGTTGTTGCCCCGGGCGACGACGCCATCGCGCTGCAGGAGATGAACGATCTCAATCGCATCCAGCTGGAGGATGGCAGTACCTGGGAGAATCCGCCATGGCTGCCCTACTTCTACGACGAAGACGGTTATCGGACCCTGCGGACAGGTGACACTACGAAGAAGAAACTGACCGGGGTTATCAGCTACGGCTTCGGTGTGTACGAATTGCACCCGACTGTTCCGGTGGAGTTTCAGAAGAAGAACCCGCGCCCCGACGGACCGCCGAACGTCAAGGGCGACATCACGGTGGCATCGTTCAACGTGCTGAACTTCTTCACGACGATTGACTACTCCGGGTCAGCAAACGAGATCTGTGGTCCTGACGGAGATCAAGACTGCCGCGGGGCAGACTCGGTAGCTGAGTACCAACGCCAGCTGGCGAAACTGCTCGCTGCTCTCACTGGGCTGGATGCCGACATCATCGGGTTGCAGGAGGTTGAAAACAATCCGCTGAATGTCCCCATTGAAACGCTCGTCACCGAACTCAACGCAATAGAAGGCGCCGGGACCTGGGCGTGGGTGGGAGAACTCGACCACTACAACAATTATGTGATCCGTAATGAGATCATCTACCGACCAGCGTCGGTCACACCCGTCGGTGGTCCGGAAACGATTGCGGATGCCGTATTTGATGCGACTCACCCGGATCCGACTCGCATCGATCCGCTGGGCCGTCCACCCGTCGCTCAGACCTTTGAGGCCGACGGGGAGGTCTTCACAGTTGTTGTGAACCACCTCAAGTCGAAGAGTTGTCCCGGGTTCGGCGGGAACGGAGGCTTAGACGACGATCAGTTCGACGGGCAATCCTGTTTCAATGAACAGCGCGTCCTACAGGCGGAGCGGGTAGCCGAGTTCGTTGAGTTCCTGCAGGACGAAACGGGGGACCCGGACGTACTGGTCATTGGTGACCTGAACAGCTACGCGATGGAGGATCCAGTCAAGGTGTTCACAGACGCCGGATATACGGATCTGATAGACGAGTTCAACGGTACCGGTTGGAAGAAGGGTGCGTACTCATACAACTTCTTCTCACAATCGGGTTACTTGGACCATGCCCTGGCGACGCCAAGCATGACAATCCAAGTCAAGGGTTCGGCCTTCTGGCACATCAATGCAGACGAGCCAAGTGCCTTGGATTACAACACCTACAACCAGCCGGAACTCTATAGCCCGGACGAATTCAGGTCTTCCGACCATGACCCTGTGCTCATCGGATTGCGACTTGGAAAGTGAAGGCGGCGGTGGTCGCTTGACCAAAGTGATGCCCGGCGGGGTTGTTCCCGCCGGGCCTCGTCGGCTGTCGGCGGGAGAGGAGAGGTATGAAACGGAAACAGCTCTTGATCATGTTGGTGGTGGCCGCATTGGCACTGGCCGTTTTGCCTACCGCAGTGGCGGCTGCACAACCCGAGCACAGCAACGCTCCACCTGAGGTTCGTTTCGCCACGTTCAACGCGTCGTTGAACCGGTTCAACGCCGGTGACCTGATCAGCGATCTATCGACGCCGGGCAATGCGCAGGCGCAGACGGTGGCCGAAATCATCCAGCGGGTTCAACCCGAGGTGCTGCTGATCAACGAGTTCGACTACGACGCCGGGGGGGATGCCGCCCGGTTGTTCCAGGACAATTACCTGTCGATCTCGCAGAACGGAGCACTGCCGATTCACTACCCATATCGATACGTTGCTCCGTCGAACACAGGGATTCCCTCCGGTCTGGACCTCGATAACAACGGCTCCGTGGGCGGACCCAACGACGCTTACGGGTTCGGGTTCTTCCCGGGGCAGTATGGTATGGCCGTCTATTCGATGTACCCGATCGACTACGGCGCCATCCGGACCTTCCAGCTATTCAAGTGGAAGGACATGCCGGGAGCGCTACTCCCCGATGACCCGGGAACGCCGGAACCGGCCGACTGGTATACGCCGGGGCCGGAACTGGACTCCTTCCGGCTTTCCTCGAAGTCCCACTGGGATGTACCGATCGCCATCGATGGCACGATGGTTCACTTCCTGGTGAGCCATCCAACGCCGCCGGTTTTCGACGACCCGCCTTCTTACCCGGCAGGCGTTGATTTCAATGGTCGCCGCAACTTTGACGAGATTCGTTTCTGGGCGGACTATATCCACCCGGGTCGAAATGGCTACATCTACGACGATGACGGCGTATTCGGGGGCCTGGGAGGTAATGACAGATTCGTCATCGCCGGTGACCAGAACTCGGATCCATTGGACGGAGACAGCATCCCGGGATCGATCCAGCAGCTGCTGGATCACCCGAAGGTGAACACCAAAATGACGCCGTCGAGTTTGGGCGGGCCGGAGCAGGCAGCACTCCAAGAAGCTGCCAACACGTTGCACCTCAGTGACCCGGCGTTCGATACGGCCGACTTTGCGGACGCCTACGGTCCACCACCGGACTTCGGAGGTGCCCCCGGCAACCTGCGGGCCGACTACGTCTTGCCGCGCAAGAACATGAAGATCATCGACTCAGGGGTCTTCTGGCCGCTAAGCACCGATCCCCTGTTCCCACTCGTGGGGACGTTCCCGTTCCCGAGTTCGGACCACCGATTGGTGTGGATCGATGTGAAAGTCAAGTAGTCTCTGGAACCAGATCCTACAGGGCGGAGTGGGCCCCCTCTAGAGGGGGCCCCTTCGTGCCTGCTACTTGACGGCGAATGCCAGCTTGACGGTGGTGTGATACTGGGTGACCTTGCCGTCCTTGACCCGGGCGGTTTGGCTGGTCACTTCGACCCCGGTTATCCCTTGGATGGTCTCGGACGCTTTGGCTACGGCCTGGGAGACCGCGTCGTCGAAGCTCTTCTCCGAGATTCCGATGATTTCGAGGACTTTTATGGCCCCGGTGCTCACATACTCGCTCATGACTCTTCCCTTCCTGGCGACCCGCTCATCCTATATCCCCGTTCTGGCGTGAGTTTTCTGCACTATGCGCTGGTTTCTCACGCAAGAACGGGAATACGGCAAGCGCGCGAAACCTCTACTCTGCTCTCATGGATCTCAACGAAGCCTTGTACACCACCCGGGCCATGCGCCGGGTCAAACCAGACCCCATCCCCGAAGAAGCCGTGAAAGCCATGCTGGATGCGGCCGTTCGTGCCCCTTCGGGCGGCAACAACCAGAACTGGCGGTTTGTCACCGTCACCGACCCGGCTCTCAAAGCCGCGCTCGGGGATCTCTACCGGGATGCCTGGAAGATCCTCCAGAACACGGTCTACAAGAAGGCCTACGAACGGGCCGAGGCGGTCGGCGACACCCAAACGATGCGGATCCGTAGCTCGAGTGAATGGCTGGCCGAGAATTTCGAGGTCGTACCGCTCTGGGTGTTCTTCTTCAGTCGCAACGATCCGACCGGCGCCTCCATATTTCCCGGCGTATGGAACATGATGCTTTCGGCGCGGGGCCTCGGCATCGGCACCTGTCTCACCACGATTGCCGGTTTCTTCAAGAGCGATGAAGTCTTTGAGGTTCTCGGGGTGCCGACCGACAAGGGATGGGTCAATAATGCGGCCATATCGGCCGGCTATCCGCTGGGACGGTGGGGTACTGCCAAACGCCGCCCCGCCAACGAAGTGGTCTTTTCGGAACGCTGGGGAAACCGGCCGGATTGGACTGTCGATGAGCCGCTCTGGCTGGAGCCGGAGAACTACGGAAGAAGTTGAGGAGGGACATGCGGTACCGCCAGCTGGGCAAATGGGGAATGAAGGTGTCCGAGATCGCGCTGGGCGCCTGGGTCACGTACGGGGATACCGTCCACGACAAAGAGGTGATCGCTGAGATCGTCAAGATCGCCTACGAGGGCGGGGTCAATTTCTTCGACAATGCCGACATCTATGCGAGGGGAAAAGCCGAGGAGATCATGGGCGAGATCCTGGCCGACTACCCACGTCACACCCTCGTGCTGTCCTCCAAGACGTATTGGCCCATGTCAAAGGACGTCAACGACCACGGGCTCTCCCGCAAACACATTCGCGAATCGATCACCAAGAGCCTGCGCCGTTTCGACACCGACTACCTCGACCTGTACTTCGCCCACCGCTACGACCAGAACGTGCCGATGGAAGAGATCGTCACCTCGTTCAGCGGGCTGGTCGACGAGGGGAAGATCCTCTACTGGGGAACCTCAGAGTGGCCTGCTTCCCGGCTGGCCGAGGCCAACACCTTCGCCATCGCCAACGGATTGCACCCACCCGTAGTCGAACAACCCCAGTACTCCATGCTGTACCGGGATCGAGTCGAGAAACGCATTCTGCGTGAGGCCGAGCGGTTCGAGATGGGAGTGGTCGTGTGGAGCCCGCTCGCCATGGGGATGCTGACCGGCAAGTACGACCAGGGGCTACCCGAAGGATCCCGATTCTCGGACGACGAAGAAATGCGCGGCTATTTCTTCAGTGAAGCCAACCAGGCCAAGGTTCGGGCCCTGAAAGCCGTTGCAGACGACATGGGTCTGACGAGGGCCCAGCTCTCGCTGGCCTGGGTGTTGCGTCACACGCAGATGAGCTGCGCCATCACCGGGGCGACCAAACCATCTCAGATCGATGAGAGCCTCGGAGCAGCCGGAGTCGACCTACCCGAGGACGTGCTCGACCGTATCGACGAGATCCTGGGGTAGGTCCCGTCCTCTCTCCCGCCGGCGGGGCAGGAGGCGGAAGAAGCGCTGTCCGCTTTCCGACTCCACCCTCCCCGCTTCGCCGCCTGACCCCTACGCCGCCGGCTTCGCCGCTGCGGTACTTTCCCCTGTAAGGGCACTATTCCAACACCAACATGTTGATCACATCAGCCGCGGGTTCAAGGTGTACGTACCCGTGATTGAGGCTTGGGCGAGCACGTGTCCGTCGATGGCGGCCAGAACTTCGGGACCTCCGAACGCTCCGTCGACCGGGCAGTGCTCCAGGTCGGTTGCGTACACCGTGAAGATGTAGTGGTGTATCAGCGAATCGTTCCAAGGAGGGCAAGGCCCGTCGTATCCGTAGTACGTGCCCTCCATGTCGGGATCACCGGAGAACCAATCCGTGTAGTTGCTTACCCCGGGCCGCGCCCCGTACGGTCCTGTTTGCGCCTTCCCTCGTTCAGTCACGCTTTGGCAGAACTCACCATCGACGATGCTGGTCACGCGGGCGGGGAGATCCACCAAAACCCAGTGATAGAAATCGGTGCGCGGTAGGTCTGCGGGGACCTCCCGTCCCTCCTGATTGACGTCGTCCGGCTTGGTCGGAACGTCGGGATCATGACAGATCAGCACAAAGGTGCGGGTTCCCTCCGGGACCTCCTCCCACCTCAAGGCCGGACTGCGGTTTGGCCCCAATGTGGCGTGGCCGTCCGGGTCCGGGACACAGAAGGCGAAATACCCAGGGATCGCCTCGCCGTCCGAGAAGCTGCTGCTCGATAGATGCATGGTGTCACCTCCGCTCCCGAGGCTAGCGAGCGGAACGTTCCACGTTTTTCGTTCCGCCTTCTCGAGATGCGAGAGGCATGTTCGGCAGTGCACCGGGTATAGAGCAGCCGTAGAGCGTTTGTGGAGCGTCCGAAGAGGCAGGTCCGCCATGGTGATCGTGGAAGCACGAGCCGACAAGGAGGAAGCAATGGCTACGCAAGTGCTCGACAAGCAGAAGTCTCTCCCCAGGGTCGATGAAGAGCCGGTGGCGGCCGAACCAGCACAGCGAAGAGGGACCCTGATCTATCTGACGGCGGCGGTGGTGCTCGGCGTAGTGATCGGGTTGGTGGCCTTGTCCCCAAGTGGGCCGGTCGCGCTGACCCAGGGTCAGCTGGCCGACAACGCCCGGTACACGGCCCAGGCGGAGGCCTTCGACCTTCAGCGTGGCTGGCTGGCCGACACCGCCCGCTACCAGGCGCAAGTGCAAGCGCAGGGAGTTGTCAAGGGCCAGATCGCCGACTCCGCCCGGTATACGGCGCAGGCGGCGGCGTTGCAGGATTCGTTGCAGCGGAGTTGGGCGGCGGATACGGCCAGATATCAGGCGATGGGGATGGACTCGCTTGGGCTCACTCGGGGGCAGGCGGCGGAGGTCGCCCGCTATCAAGCGCAGGCGAATGCTTTGGGGGACGCGCTGATGCAAGGACAGGCCGCCGACACGGCCCGCTGGGTTGCACGGGGTGAAGCGTTCGACGGATAGGCAAGATCTACGAGACCCGAGGAAGCTCCCGGTTCCGCCGGGAGTTTCTCGATGGGAAAGGGCCGTTGGCTTGAACGTGTCGGGGCTACCTGTGACATTTCCGGCAGGTAGGTTGATGGAAGAAAACGACGCGGTGAGGTGGTGCGATGGAGTACCGGATCCTGGGACCGCTCGAAGTCGCCATCAATGGTGATCTGGTTCCCCTCGGCCCGCCCAAGCAGAGAGCCCTTCTGGCCGTTTTGGTACTTCATGCCAACCGGGTCGTCTCCACCGACCGGCTCATCGCCGAGCTGTGGGGTGATGCACCACCTCGCACCGCCGACCATTCCGTTCAGACGTACGTTTCGGGCCTGCGCAACGTGCTCGCCCCGGGAATCACGGATCCGGCCAGACAGGTGATCGTCACCCGCCCTCCCGGGTACCAGTTGACGCTCGATCCGGAATCGATCGATTTGCTCCGCTACGAGCGTTTCCTCCAGGAGGGCGAGGAGGCGTTGCGCAAAGGCAGATCCGGCGAGGCGGCCGCTGCGCTCCAACAGGCCCTCGAGTTGTGGCACGGTTCTCCCCTCGAGGATCTCCTCGATCAACCGTTTGCGGCAGCCGAGATCCGGCACCTCGAGGAACTCCATGTGCGAGCCATCGACCGTTGGGCCGAAGCCGAACTCTCCCTCGGGCATCACCACGGGCTCGTCCCTACTCTCGAGAAACTGGTCGAGGAACATCCGATGCGGGAGCGGCTGTGGGGCCACCTCATGACGGCTCTGTATCGCGATCACCGGCAGGGGGAAGCCTTGCGGGCGTACCAGAAGCTGCGCGCCGTTCTGGCCGAAGAGCTGGGCATCGAACCCTCTCCTGAGTTGCAGCAGCTCGAGGAGCAGATACTGCTTCAAGATCCCGGTCTGGCGCAGACCCCGGCCCAGCCGTTTCCGGCCGGGGCTCCCGGTGCGGGAATTCGCAACCCTTACAAGGGCCTCCAGGCCTTCTTGGAGGACGACGCAGTGGATTACTTCGGGCGCGAAGCCCTCACCACTCAACTCGTCTCGGCGCTGGAATCGAGCCGGTTGGTTGCCGTGGTTGGTCCTTCCGGATGTGGCAAGTCGAGTGTCGTGCGGGCGGGCCTCATCCCCGCCATTCGCGACGGCGCGATCCCGGGATCCGGGGCCTGGCTGATTGCCCGCATGATGCCGGGCGCCCACCCCTATGCCGAGCTGGAAGCAGCTCTGCTCCGGGCTGCTCCTCACCCTCCGGATAGCTTG
>JAHEDM010000084.1 GCA_024641205.1 Actinomycetes bacterium | reverse complement strand
GGTGGCGAGCGCGGAGTGGGCGGACATGTGCAGGGGATCTATGAGATCACCGACCGATCGCCAGATCGGACGCACGAACGCACATCTCACCCAGTGCGCTGGATAGGCACATCGTCGCTCGTTGCGTTCCGGGGAACCCGGCACTCGAGCGCCGATCTCGCAGCGGCCTCTACCCGGGAACCATCCTCACCATGCGTTCCAGCATGCGGTACGCCTGCTCACCGATGTGGCGTTCCTCCGGCTCCAACAGGTTCGACATCACTTTCAGGACCCACTCCATCAAAGGTCGGGATCGCAGACCCACATGGGCCAGGGTCCACATCACCTGGGGGTAGCCAATCGCCTTGACGAAGATTCGAGCCATGCGGTAATACAGGCCGTAGGTGTCTTCGAGATCCTGTGGGTATCGCTTGAGCAGCCCGAGGTCATCAGCTGCCAGCGCCTGATGGACATGATCGGCGGCCATTCTCCCGGTTTCATACGCGTAGGCGATGCCTTCGCCGTTCCACGGGTTTATCGCCCCAACCGCATCGCCCACCAGGACCCAGTTTGATCCTGCATACGGTCCGACCGATAGTGCCATAGATAGCTTCCCGCCGCGCGGTTTGGAGAGGGCTGCTTCGGGGGACAGGCCCCAATAATCAGGAGCGCTTTCGACATAGGCGGACATCATGTCGGACGTGTTGATCGACTTCCACTGCCGGAACGTCGAAAGCAAACCCACCCCGACGTTGACCGTCCCGTCACCAAGCGGAAAAACCCATCCGTAACCCGGCATCGAGTCGCCGTTGGCGTCGCGGATATCCAATTGGCTTTCCATGAAGGAGTCATCGGAGCGAGGGCTCGAGAAGTAACCCCGAGCAGCCATACCCATCGGGTAGTCCCGACGCCGGTGGGTACCCATCGCCCGTCCGAAACGGGTCATTGATCCGTCGGCCACAACGACCACTTTGGGATGCAAGGTCTCCTGGTCACCGTTCGCCGCAAGGTTGACTCCGGCCAAGCGGCCGGCCTCGAGCAAGGGAGACGCCTCGGTTTGCTGGCGCAGGATTGCACCCTGCTTCTCGGCCAGGGTCGCGACCTGTCCGTCGAGGTCCATCCGCCGCATGATGCCGCCCCAGTTCGGATAGATGGAATGCTCTGGCCACGCCAGCTCGATCATCAAATCGTCCCCGGCATAGGAGCGCAGTCCGGTGATCTTGTGGAATTCGCCGACCTCGAAGTCGAAACCCATCTCGCGCAGCTGATAAATGGACCGCGGCGTGAGGCCATCGCCGCACGTCTTCTCCCGAGGGAATTGCTTCTTCTCGATGACCGTGACGGAATGTCCGCGGCGGGCCAGCCAGTACGCAGCTGCAGATCCGGCCGGACCGGCACCTACTACGACGACGTCGGAATGAGACATGGATCAGGAGATTACCGGCAAGTACCAAGTACGAATTACCAAGTACGAAGTACCAAGTACGGTCCGGGCGAAGCCGGACCTACGGAACGACCGGGTACCCCTCGCTGTACCAACCGGTAATGCCTGTGGAGACGTTATCGACTTCGGTGAATCCAAGATCTTCGAAGTCTGACAGCGACTGTCCACTTCGGTTCCCGCTATTGCAGTAGACGACGTAGTGCTTGTCCTTGTCCAGCGCATCGAGTTGCTGGCGGAAGTCGGCGTCGTAGAAATCGATATTGATGGCACCGTCGATCTTTCCGGCGCCATATTCCTCCGGCGTGCGAATGTCGAGGAGTACGAAGTTGTCGCTGCCGGCGTTTTGCTCGATGATGCCGGCCGCTTCGGCCGGAGAGACAGTGGCGATGTGCTGATCGACGGAGGTGGTCGACGTACATCCGCTCAACCCGGCCAGCACGACCAGGGAAACAGCCAGGACACTTGTGATGCGCTTCATCGGTGGTCAGTCCTCTCGAGTATTGCTCCCCGCATCATACCCCCCTGGGTATATACACCAACCCGGGGAGACGAGGGAGCGACACTGGTTGCATGCCCCTTGTATACCCAGAAACCGACCTCCTCGTTTTTGGGGTTACGCCCATGTCGTATAACGTGAAGTTTGTGAAAATGACGCGTATCCCCCGTGCAACCGTGAACCGACTCCCTCTCTATCTGCGAGTGCTCGATGTCATCCCCGAGAACCAAACAACGGTCTCATCGAAGGAATTGGCGGAGCTCATCAAAGAGAACTCCGCCAAGGTTCGTAAGGACCTTTCCTTCCTCGGCACCTACGGCGTTCGAGGAGTTGGCTACAACGTCGAGCACCTCCGTTTTCAGATCCGACGCGAGTTGGGACTGACCAGAATCTGGCCCGTCATCATCGTCGGTGCAGGCAATCTTGGATCAGCGCTTGCCAGGTACGGCGGTTTCGTCCCGAGCGGCTTCTCCATCGTCGCCATCTACGACAACGATCCTGAAGTAATCGGCACAACAGTCGGCGAACTGACCGTCGGCCCCATGGAGGACATTCGCCGGGACGCCAAGGATTTAGGGGTCGAGATCGGCATCATCGCCACCCCGGTTCCGGCTGCCCAGCAGGTTGCCGAACAACTGGCCGAAGCCGGCTTCAAGTCGATCCTCAACTTTGCGCCGATGGTGCTGAGGGTGCCACCTGAAGTGGAGATCCGCCGGGTGGACCTATCGACGGAACTCCAGATTCTCGGTTACTACGTGCAGCGTGCGATGACAGAGGGCCAAGAGCCTGCCGAGTGATGCCGTTATCGCCAACGGCCGGGCGCTCCGAGATCTGTGACCTGTATTGCTCAGCAGGCTCTCACACCGTTTCGCGCTCTTGCTCTTCTTCGAATCGGTTCAGCGCGGTCAAGAACATCGCGAACAGGATCAGCGAAGCCAGCATGAACGTGAGCGGGATGATGCGAATCTCAAACGCGTTGAGACCCTCGAAGTCGGCCGGACGCGGTCCACGCGGGGCATACAAGACAAAAAGCAAACTGTTGATCGACATCCAGCCGAAGGTGGCGGCCCCGACCACTAGAAATGCCAGCTTCTTGCCGAGGTTGGTCCAGTTCAACAGGTAGATCGTTCCGAAGAAGACGGCGATCGCGGCCAGGGTCAGCAAAACACCGGTTACTGCCAGGTTGGCCGAAAGAATCTCTCTGAGCAATTCCCGCATCTCAGTCCCCCGTCAGCGTGTCGCCACGCAGATACTGCACTACCAGTTCCAGGTCTTCGATCGCAAGCACCGGACCGAATGCAGGCATCCGACCCGAACCAACTCCATTGACCCCGTACGCCACGCCGTTCTCAGAACCTTTGGTGATGAACGTCACCATGTCCGGCGCACTGAGGAATTGCACGTTGGGACGCCCGTTCCACAGTGCAGGTCCTAAGGCTCCCGAGCCCACCGACAGGGTCTGCGGGATACCGGCCGAATAGCCGGCGGTGTGACAGCGGGCACAGTATGCATTGAAAAGCCCGACCGCCCTATCGGCCGCCTCACGATCTCCACTGAAGGTGGCGTCTGCCACGGCCGCGATGTCGATCTCCCACTTCTTGTCTTGCTGCGCCTGCTCGAGAAACGCCACACCGGCCAGCGCTTGCGAGAGGAGCTTTTCCTGGTTGTCGGCGGTGACACGCAGCTTGGCGGCAACAGTCTCGAGCGCGGCAACGGCCCGGTGGGCCAGATCGAGGTCCGCTTCGCCTGCACCCGTCTGGGCCGCTTCGGGATTGAGGACGACGACCAGTGCCGGATCGCCGAGAGCGTCGCCTGCTTCGGCGAAGATGGCGGTCAACTCTTGTTCGATCCGGTCCGCAAGACCGTCTCCGTCAACGTCGATCCCTTCTCCCGCCTCCTTCAGGGCCTGGGCGGCTCGGGCCGCAAGCGCTTCGGCTCGTTCCACCTGACCGGGCGCCGCTTGAATCGCCTCAACGAGGTCATTCTGGGCGGTGATGGCGTCTGTCATGACGGTGTCGGCCGTCTCCAGGCGCGAGAGAGCCTGATTGACAGACGGCTCGATGAGCAGGAGGGCGTCGTCCTGAGGTAGCAAGAAATCGGCGGACTGGAGATACTCCATCAATTCATCAATTTGCTGATCGTTTAGCGGGCCGCCACCGGCAAGGCCCCAGGCCGGCATCGGCGAATTGGCCCGCCCGTAGACGAGCCAGAATCTCACTTCCTCGGGTGTGTAGCGGTAGAACACCGTGTTGATGGCAGGAGCCGACCAGGCGACACTGATGCCGCTCCGCTTGTCCACGTACGATGCCACGCCTCCGCCGCCATCGACGCCATGGCAGTTACCGCATTGAAACTCTCCATACAGGTGGGCGCCCCGTTCGAGGGCCACTTGGTCGAACTCCTCTACGAATCCATCCTGGCGGCTCTGCTCACCGACGAAGTAGATGGGCAGCGAGAGGGCCAGGATCCCTGAGAGCACGACGGCCGAGGCGAGCGTCTTGTCCAATCGCTTGGACTCGAGCGTGTCGTCGGTGATTCCGGGCGCCAGATTGGGAGCGACCTCTTCTTTCCCGCGGCCGCGCATGCTGTTGGCCACCAGGAAGGCCAGCCAGGCAATTGCGGCCAGGGCCGCGACGGTGATAACGAGGGTGCTGATCTCCACCTATCCCCCGATCGCCACGCAGTTGGGACCCTGCGGATAGGCAACGGTCTTGACGGTTGCCCGGGGGGTTTGAATGACCGAGCCGGTGTCGATGATGAAGCGCCCGTCAGCGGTGACCTCAACCACGAATCGATCCAGGTTGCGGGGCGCCGGGCCCGCCTGGTATTCGCCAACGAAATTGTATTTCGATCCGTGACATGGGCATTCGAATCCTTGTGAGCTGGCGCACCAGGGCACCCGGCACCCCAGGTGAACACATTTCTGCCAGAGGGCCGTCAAGCCGCCCGCCACAACGCCTTTGCCTTCAAACTGCGGTCCGGCAACTTCGTCGAACGGCATGATGTAGGCACGTGCATCGGGAATGAAGAGCGGTTGCACGGATCCGTCCGGCAGAAAGACCTGAGCGCGGATGTCCTCGACTGAACCCGCATCTACCTTGCTCCCAAACCCGCCGGACAGTTTCGGCCACATGAAGGCGAGCATGGAGATTCCCATCAGACCAAGATATCCACCCCAGGTCGCCAGCAACGCCCGGTTGAAGAACTGCCTGCGGGTTACGCCTGCTTCCTCTGGTGAGATCTCTTCCACTCGCTGAACCTCGGCAACGGAAACGGCTACGAGGGGCTCGACTTCGGGGGGAGCCTCCTCGAGCGCTTCCACCTGCTCTTCGATCGGTTCGGATTCGGGTTGGGCGGGCGCAGTCAGAAGAGGTGCACCGGCCTCCGACACATCCGCCGCGAGGGTTTCCTTGGAGAGAGCCGACCGCCAGTCGATTGTCTTTTCCCCGCCCCGCCGGTATGCGATCACGAACGCGGCAACAGCAGCCAGCAAGCACACTGCACCTACAGAGACGATGAGGATCTGCGTGGTGGTCATTCGAAGGAGATCCAGTCTTTGAGATCGTCAAACCAGATGCCGTCTGACCATGGATAGCTGAAGTTGAAGCCCGGACCCCGGAACAGCACCCCGAGCACGGTCACCGTCGCCGAAGCGACCAGGAAGAAGGTGAAAAACATGATGGCGAACTTACGATCCGAAGGCTTGGTGGACGGATTGCGGTCTACGTAGGGAATCGCCATCACGCCAATCAGGCCGACCACCGTCGGCACCATGACTCCTCCTATTTGTGGATCGAAATAGGAGAGCAGTTCCTGCAGACCGAGGAAGTACCAGGGCGCCTTGGACGGGTTGGGAGTCAGGTTGAAGTTGGCCAGATCCAGCAGCGGAGCTTGGAGAATGACGCTCAAGACGGTGAGAAACGCAGTGACTCCGAGGAGGGCAACGAACTCGATGAGCAGCAGGTGGGGCCAGACGCTCACCTTGTCGGTGGGTTCGGCTTTGACCTGTTGGATCGCCTTGGCTCGCACGACGGTGAGGAGGCGCTGAGGGCGAACCCCTTCCGGTGTGCCCTGAGGGGCCGCCACGGGTGGCGCAGTAATGGTCGTGGTCCGGTCTCCGTCGGGAGCCGGCGCTTGGGCAGGCGCGGTTGGTTCCCCGGTCGGAGGAGCAGCAACCGCTGCAGCAGCAGCCGGTTCCTCAACCACCGGGGCCGGCACCTCAACCACCGGAGCCGGTTCCGCAGGCGCACCACCCGACATCTCAGCCAGAATCTCCTCAACCGGACGCCCCGTCGCCTTCGCCTTCGCCTCCGCCGAACGACGCAACAACGCCTCCGGGATCTTCGACCCCGCCGCAGCCGCCGCAGCCGCAGCCGGTTTCTCAACCACCGCAGCCGGTTCCTCAACCACCGGGGCCGGCACCTCAACCACCGGAGCCGGTTCCTCGGGCGCACCGGTGACAACAGGTGAGGCAGGCGGAGCAGGCGTGGCCTTGGCTTCGAACTCATCGACCGCTGCTTGGCGAGCGGCGGCTTCCCGAGCCCGCAGGTCCTCAGGAATGGTGGTATCAGGGTTGGCCGGCTGCACCGGCAAGGTGACCTCCTCGAGAGTCGCGGGAGGCGTCTCCCCTTCGCCCGTCAGCCCCATCTCGGCCAGCACTTGCTCCAGCGGAACGCCGAGCGCCTCGGCGCGTGCTTCGGCAGACCTGCGGAGAAGATGCTCTGGGATGTCAGGCATGTGGCTCTCCTTAGAGGGGTCCCGAGATCCCGCCATCTTTGCGGACCCGCCAGAAGTGGACGGCCATGAAGATCACGATGATGAACGGCAGGAACAGAACATGCAGCACATAGAAGCGGAGAAGGGTGCTGCCGGTGACCTCAACGCCGCCCAGCAGCGCGAACTTGACCTGGTCGCCGAAGACGGGCACAAAGCCGGCCATGTTGCTGCCAACGGTCACCGCCCACAGGGCCAGCTGGTCCCAGGGGAGCAGGTACCCGGTGAAGGAGAGCAACAACGTTAGGAGAAGGAGGACGACCCCGACCACCCAGTTGAACTCGCGGGGTGGCTTGTACGCGCCGTGATAAAACACCCGCGACATGTGCAGAAACACCGTGAGCACCATCAAGTGGGCACCCCAACGGTGCATGTTCCTCACCAGCGACCCAAAAGCAACACTGGTGGAGAGGGCCTCGATGTCGGCGTAGGCGGCCGGCACGGTCGGCCGATAGTAGAACATGAGGAAGATGCCGGTGATCGTGAGCAGTATGAAAAGGAAGAAGCTCAGGCCACCCAGGCAGAGTGTGTAGGAGAGCCTCACCCCGTGCCGCTTCACCTTCACCGGGTGCAGGTGATACAGCACGTTGTTCATGATCACATAGGAACGGTTCCGGGGGCTGTCTGTGTACCCCTTCTTGAACGGTGAACCGGGCCGGAAGATGCTCTCCCAGGCCTGGCTATTGCGAACCCTTTCTCCAACCTCACCCACCCGGTCGGCGAGGCTCGTCTTATCTCCGTCTGCCACCGTTGTGTCCTTCCCTTACCAGCGGACGCCGTAGGCGTAACCGTTCTTGAAATCGCGCTGTCCTGTGTCTACGGCCCAGGGGGCTTCGTAGAGTCCGGCCTCGATGGCCTCATCGGCGACCGACCCGGCGAACTTCCCGAGGGTGATCACACCGGTCGGACACCGGTCGATACACAGCTGACACCGGGTGCACTCTGACTCATCCACCACAAAGAACCCGAAAGCCTCTTCGTCATCGGCCGGATTGGCGACCCCGTGGGCCTCGGCAATGGCCGCAGTCGATAGGTAGAAGATGCACTTCCATGGACAGATATCGACGCAGCCTTCGCAGAGGATGCATTCGGATTGATCGATGTGGAGGAATTGCTTGGGACGCAAACCTTGCTGGACGTACTCGGTATCGACGAGGGCCAGTTGGTAATCATCGCGAAAGGGCGGGGTTTCGAACCAGACGTCTGTGCGTGCCATGTCAGTCGCCCTTCACAAGGGGTCGCCCGTACACAGACTGCTTCTGTTCCGCGGCAGCTTCCGGTTTCTTCTTGCCCCAGTCCTGGATCTTGTACGCGAACACAATCGCCACGCCGAGCATGATCGTGTTGTACGCCCCGGAGACGGCATCCTTGATGACTGAGAAGCTGATATCGACCTGGTTGCCGAGCACCAGCCATTCCGGGATGGTGAACGCGATCCGCTGCGAGGTGAACTCGAGTGGACCCTGAGTCAGGTTGAGCCACTCAGACGGCACCACTCCGAATAGGAGTACCAATTCGATCCAGGCGATGAAGGCACCGAAGGTCGCCCGGGCCCAGGTGAGCTTGCGGCCGACGAACCACAGGAAGAGGGAGCCAACCACCATGAGCTGCGAGCCGCCAAAAGCGATGATCTGCCCGAGGGTTACCCATTGCCAGCCGCGCGGAATCCACCCCAGATAGTCCACTTGGAGTGGCACATCGACGCCGTCGATCAACTCGGTTGCCGGAAAGAGTGCGTAGTGGGCAACGATGACGCCCACCGCAAGCATCAAAGACCCGACGAGGAGAGC
>JAHEDM010000083.1:7499-8487 GCA_024641205.1 Actinomycetes bacterium | reverse complement strand
CTCCCGACGTGGTGATGGGGAATCTGGCCCGTTGGCGGTCCCAGGGCAGTCACGCTGTTGTTGGCACGTCCGGGTTCTCACGGGAACGCTTGGCCGAGGTGGCGGAGTTGTGGGGAGATGGACCACCCAACTGCCTGGTTGCCCCCAATTTCTCGATCGGGGCGGTCCTCATGATGCGATTCGCCGAATTGGCTGCGCCACACTTCGCCGCGGCCGAAGTTGTTGAGCTGCACCACGACCGGAAAGCCGACGCACCGAGCGGCACCGCCACCAGCACCGCTGAGCGGATCGGGCGTGCCAAACCGGATCAGGACCGGGCGGTTGACTCCGCGGAGCTCGTGGCCGGTGCCCGGGGGGCTTCTGTGGCCGGTGTACCGGTCCACGCGGTGCGTCTCCCCGGTCTGGTTGCCCATCAAGAGGTGCTCCTCGGAAACGAGGGGGAGTGGTTGACTATCCGCCACGACACGACCGATCGAAGCGCCTTCATGGCGGGCGTGCTCCTGGCGGTCCGCAACGTGGGCGATCTCCCGGGACTCACCGTGGGGATCGAGGGCCTGCTGGGGTTGTAGGTCGTGGCCCGGCGCGGTCTCCCTGATGACGTAGAGCTAGCGCCGATTGCCGGTTCCAGGGCGGATTGGCGGGAGCCGCGATGGTCTGGGTCTCCGTCGTTCTGGGCAGCTTCGGCCAACCGGCGAGAGGCACTGTCGCTGTCCACTTGAGAGGATCTTCCGTAGACTCGACGATCGTGGAAGTTACGCGCTATGCCAAAAGTGGGGATGTCAACGTTGCGTATCAGGTCGTGGGGGAGGGACCGCGAGACCTCGTCTATGTACCTGGGTGGGTGTCGAACATAGAAGTGATGTGGGAGGAGCCCTCGATGGCCCGATTCCTTCGCAGGCTGGTGTCATTTTCGCGTCTGATCTTGTTTGACAAACGCGGCACTGGCATGTCTGATCCGGTGCCGCTCGATCAGATGCCCACCCTCGAG
>JAHEDM010000083.1:0-7489 GCA_024641205.1 Actinomycetes bacterium | reverse complement strand
CGGATGGACGACGTTCGAGCCGTCATGGACGCGGTGGACTGCGAGAAGGCCACTCTGTTGGGCCACTCTGAAGGCGGCAACATGAGCATTCTCTTTGCTGCGACCTATCCGCGGAGAACAGAGGGTCTGATACTTACTGGTTGTTACGCCAAGAGAATCCCCTCTGCGGATTATCCGTGGGCACCGTCTGTTGAAAACCGAGCGGCTGAGATCGAGGAAGTCGAGCGGACATTCGGTGATCCCGACGCCCTCCCCTCCTGGCTTGCGCCGAGCCGAATGGACGATGAGGCGTTCCGCAACTGGCTGGCACGCTACCTGCGACTCGGGTCCAGCCCTAGGGCCGCCGCCCACCTCTTGGAGATGAACACGCAGATCGACACCACCCACATCCTGGCCAGCATCCAGGTGCCAACGCTCTGTCTGTATCGAACCGAAGACGCTGATGTCAACGTCGAGGAGGGCCGCTGGATCGCTTCACAGATCCCCAACGCCACGTTCGTTGAGATTCCTGGGGCCGACCATTTGCTCAACGCATCTGGTGCGGATCTGATCCTGGCCGAGATCGAGGAGTTCGTGACCGGTTACCGGACCAGCTCCAGTCCGGAGCGGACTCTGGCGACGGTGCTTTTCACCGACATCGTGGGTTCCACCGAGACGGCCGCGCAGTTGGGGGACCGCGCCTGGCGGGAGCTGCTCGAGCGACACAATGCAGCAGTCCGCACAGAGGTGGAGAGATTCCGGGGCCGGGTAATCGGCACTCAAGGCGACGGTTTCCTCGCCACGTTCGACGGGCCGGCACGGGCGATCAAAGCGGCCCATTCGATCATTGAGACTCTGCGACCCCTTGGGGTCGTCGTGCGTTCCGGCCTCCACACTGGCGAGATTGAGATCGTCGGTGACGATGTTGCCGGTCTCGCTGTTCACATTGGAGCTCGCGTCGGGGCGCTCGCAAGTCCGGGTGAGGTGCTTGTGTCTCGAACCGTCAAAGACCTGGTTGCCGGATCAGGGATCGAGTTCGAAGATCGCGGGATCCATACCCTCAAGGGTGTCCCCGACGAGTGGCAAGTGTACGCGGCCGTCTGAATGCCAGTGGCATCCCTTCCGTTTCCTCGGGTAGGCCACGCCGATCACCCATTCTGTTGCGATAACGATCGCACCGCCTAACCGCACAGAACGGTTGGTCGGTGACGCGCCCGACAGGTTGCCGAGCGGCAATCACAAGCCGAATGGCGCTACGCGGTCATCGACCCCGAAACCGGACAGACCCTCTACTCCGGAACCACCCGGCGCCGGCCGATAGCAGGATGGTCGAATCCCTTCACCCAACCTGTGTTTTCCGGGATGTCGCATGACGGCCTTCGATTGTGACCTCGATCACCGGATGCCCTGGTCGGAAGGCGGACCAACGGCCGTAACCGACCTTGCGCCGCTGTGCCGTTTCGATCATCGCATCCGACACCAGGCCGGGTGGACCCACCAACCGCTGCCCGATGGTGGCCGCCGGTGGAGCAGCAAACTGGGCCACAGGGGGGGCCGATCAGGCGACCGGTTCCACCAGCAAGCTGAGGGCCAGGCCGTAGACCAACGCGATCGCCACTACCAGCAAGAAAGCGGAGCCGTACGCGCGCACCTTGAGACCTTTGCGGGTTGCCCACCGGGAGACGATGAACGCAACTGCCAGCCACACGCCGAAGTCAACCGGCCAGGCCAGGAGGAAGTCGCTGCTTGCCGACGACAGCAACGCTCCGAGGACGGTGAACAACGCCGATACGGGCAGGGCGGCGAACACCAGCAAGTAGTTGGGCGGATCCAAAACGAAGAACCCGATCCAGAATCCGAGCGCTGCCAGTCCGAGGAGGGCTCCCGCTCCAGCCGCGGCCAAGCCGCAGCCCGGTGGGTTGGGTTCGTTGACAGGCTCGGCGTTCACGACGCCGGATGGTAGCTACCGGCGACCGCCACCATGGCCGCAACTAGTCCTCTGCGGCCAGGTAGTAACCGTTGACCCAGCCGGTTCCCTGTTCGGTAACGATCTCGACCCAGACCGAAGACCCGAGCAGCGTTTCCCGGCCGGTGAGCAGCACTCCGGTAGCCGTAGGGGAGAGGCTGACGATGGGTCGGTCGTCGTTGTAGTGGTTTCCGTTGTCTTCGTGACCGCTGTCGGTGTCGTCGTCGACGTCTCTTCCGTCACATCCTGGGGTTCGCAGGCAGCCGCTGACAGCATCAGTCCAATGATGAGTGTGAAACCTCGCCGCATGTCGGACCTCTCGTCGCTTTTCGTCCAGTGAGCCGACACTGGGTCACGCCAAAGCAACGAGCGAGTAACGATGTTGTAACAGATCCCCGATGGGTTCTATTGGTCAGCTCTCGTCGATGGTCACCGACTTGATGACGGCATCCTCGACGGGTTTTTCGCCCCGCAGACTCAATCCGGCAATCGCGTCCACCGCCTCCATGCCGCCGGTCACCTCACCAAAAATCGTATACGAGTGGGGGAGGCCGACGTTGTCCAGGCAGATGAAGAACTGGCTGCCGTTCGTGTTCGGGCCTGCGTTGGCCATGGCCACGATGCCACGTGAGTACGAGCGCGGCTTGTCGAGCTCGTCGCGGAACGTATAGCCGGGACCACTACGCCCCGTCCCGGTCGGATCGCCGCCCTGAATCACGAAACCCGGCACTACGCGATGGAAGATGACTCCGTCGTAAAAGCCTTCTCGGGCCAAGAACACGAAGTTGTTGACGGTCTGCGGTGCATCTTCGGCGAAGAAGCTGATCGAGATCTCCCCATGATTGGTGTCGAGGGTTGCCGAGTAGGTCTTGGCGAGATCGATATCGAGCGACGGGGGAGCGGAGTACTGGTTGGCCATGAGGCGCCTTTCCTGAGACGAACGGCGGCCAGGATACCGGACCAAGGATCTATAGCCCGCTGTGGCAGACTCAGAGACGACCATGATGACTTCCGACCGTCATCTCAGTTTTATTGGGATGACCACCATCGACGTGGTGCAAATCGCAGATGACCTACCCGAACCCAACCGGAAAGGTTGGGCGCGTCACGCCTATCTCGACGTCGGAGGTCCGGCAGCCAACGCCGCGATCACAGCTTCGATCCTGGGAAGTCCGGTGTCCCTCCATTCGGCCTTCGGGAGCGGCCCACTCGGTGACCTGGTGAACGGTCTGATCGACCGACACGCAGTGCGCCGATTCGACTACGGAGACAACCCCGACGTACCGGTTTCCAGCATCTGGGTATCCGCCGCTTCGGGAGATCGTACCCTCCTGTCAACGGCTGCCGCCTTCGAAGGCCCTCATTCGGTCGGCGTCGATTTGGGCGACACGGCAGCCGTGCTGCTTGATGGGTTCTATCCCGGACTGGCCAGAGCAGCTGCCGAGACGGCCGCCGAGCAGAAGATCCCGGTAGTCCTCGACTGCGGAACCTGGCGCGATGTGTTCTTCGATCTCTTGCCGCTGGCTTCCATAGCGATCGTTTCCGAACATTTCGAGTTCCCCGATCGGACCCAAGCCACATCCGAGGAGATAATCGCCCGATTACTCGACGAGTACCAAGTGCGGTTCGCTGCGATAAGTCGTGGCGGTGATCCCATACCATGGGCAACGCGCCACGACTGCGGCCACCTGGCCGTCCGTCAGGTCGCAGCCGTCGACACGTTGGGAGCAGGCGATGTGCTCCATGGAGCTTTCATGTACTTCGCTTTCTATCTGGGCCTCGATGACCAGGCTGCGCTGCACAGGGCAGCAGAGGTAGCGGCCCGCTCTTGTGAACATTTCGGTACCCGGGCCGGCGTCGCGGCGTGGGCCGAAGAAGATTCTCACGCTTAGGCTCGGGTAGCTCCGAACTCCTTGTACGTTAGTGAAGGACACGGGTCGGTCGACGAACCACGAGGAGCCTGCCATGGCCAGGGACGAGTACTACGAACTGCTCGAGGCGGTTGCCCCGACGGTTGCCAGGCTGCACGCCGAACATGTTGAACGCAGAGAGCACTGGTACGCGCACGACTACGTGCCGTGGGAAAAGGGCCGCAACTTCCGGACCGAGCCGTGGGATGAATCTCAAGCCACGCTATCTCCTGAAGTGCGGACTTCCCTGGTTTTCAACCTGCTGACCGAGGACAACCTGCCCTATTACCACACGGCCCTGGAGCATCATCTTCCACACGACTCCGTGTACGGCGAATGGAACCGGCGGTGGACGGCCGAGGAAGCCCAGCATTCGATCGCCATCCGCAGCTACCTCCTGACCAGCCGCAACTGCGATCCGAACGAACTCGAAGACGATCGATACGCGACGATGTCGCGCGGATACCAGGACACCTTCCATAACCCCGTCGAAGTGTTTGCCTATACCGCCGCCCAGGAGCTGGCCACCCGGGTCAGTCACCGCAACGCCGGCAAACTGGCAGATGAAGAAGTGGCCTATCAGATCATGGGTCGGATCGCCACAGACGAGAATCACCATTTCATGTTCTACCGCGGCGTGATCATGGAAATGCTGAACGAGAACCCATCCGTCGTGCTGGCCGCCGTCTACCGGGTGCTCGCCAACTTCCAAATGCCCGGTACCGGTATCCCCGGGTATCTACGTCGTTCGGTCGAGATGGCCAAGGCGGCCGTGTACAACCTCCGCATCCACAACGATCGCGTGATCACCCCGCTGCTGCGCGATTGGAAAATCGATCAGCTGACCGATCTGACCGCTCAAGCCCGGGAAGTGCAGCAAGCGATCATGGAACTTCCCGCCAAGGTGTTGCGGCGGGCTGAAGCCTTCGAACGGCGCTTCGGGATGGCGACCTAGAGAACCGTTCTAGAACAGGGCGTTGGCCAGACGGCGCCGGTAGGCGAGTGTCAGCTCGTGCTCGGGTCCGATCACCTCGAACACGTCCAGCATCGCCTGGCGGGCCGCATCGCGGGTCTCGCCGCCCTGGGATACTGCCGCCAGCAGCAGGTCCAATGATGCCTCGAATTGCTGATCGGCAGCCAGTGCTTTGCCCAGTTCGATACGAACCGCGACGTTTTCGGGATCGACTGCCATTCTTGCCTGCAATTCCGGGATCGCCTCGGTGTCGACCGTGCCCATCCGCGCCGCGGCCTGCAGCCGTTCCACTTCCTGGGTCGGTGGCAGCGAGTTCAAGAGGTCGAGTGCTTCCTCGTTCTTCTCGAAGTCGATGAGCATACTCGCCAATCCGATCGTCGCTTCGACATGGCGGGGGTCAACGGCGAGTGCCTGGCGGTAGCTCCGCTCCGCTGCCTCTGCGTCACCCTCGTCGAGCAGGTTCCCTGCTGCGGCGGCAAGTAGATCAGCCTCAGATGGAATAATCTCGCGGAGCCATTGCCGAACATTTTGCTCGGGGAGCGCCCCGGTGAATTGGCTGACCGGCAAACCGTTCTTGAAGCCGACCACGGTGGGTATACCCTGCACGCCGAACTGTCCGGCCAGCGCCTGGTTGCTGTCCACGTCGACTTTGGCCAACTCAAACCCGCCTTCGAATTCCCCTGCAAGTTTCTCCAGAAGAGGGCCGAGTACCTTGCATGGGCCACACCAGGCAGCCCAGAAGTCCACCACCACCGGGACTTCTTTGCTGCGCTCAACCACCTCGCGTTGGAACGCGGCGGTATCGACGTCTTTGACGAATGTCATAGTCATGATCAGCCAGGATACTGTCCCGTCCAGGTTTACTCGTCGGGGCATGGTGCGAGTTTCCCGGCCGGAATCGACCTAGGATTCACGTAGAACACCCACACAGGAGGCAGGCGTCATGGCGCCGTTCGGACACCTACTCACCGCGATGATCACTCCATTCACCCACGGCGGCGAGGTGGATTATGAACAGACCTGGCGACTGGCCCGTTTCTTGATCGAAAGCGGCTCAGAGGGTTTGGTGGTGAGCGGCACGACCGGCGAATCCCCGACACTTTCCAACGACGAGAAGGTCGCGCTCTTCCGCACGGTGGTTGAAGCGGTAGGAGGAAAGGCTCGCGTCGTGGCCGGGACGGGCACGTACGACACCGCCGAATCGGTTGAGCTGACCCGGCGGGCGGCCGAGGTAGGCTGCGACGGGGTGATGGCAGTCACGCCCTACTACTCGCGGCCGCCCCAGGCGGGCCTCATCGAACACTTCACGGCCGTCGCCGATGCGAGTGATCTTCCGGTCCTGCTGTACAACATCCCGGGGCGGACGGGCCGGCGGATTGAGATCGATACGCTGGCCCGGCTGGCCGAGCACCCGCACATTGTTGCGGTCAAGGATGCAGTCGGTGAGTTGACCTTCACCACCAACACCCGGCTGGCCGTCGGTGAGGAATTCGCTATCTACTCGGGCGATGACATCAATACCCTCCCCATGATGGCGGTGGGTGCCGTCGGCGTGGTCTCCGTAGCCGCTCACCTGGCCGGAAAGCAGATCAGGACGATGGTCGAAGCGGCCCTGAAAGGCGACCTGGCCACGGCTCGCGACCTCCATCTGGCTCTTGCCCCTCTCGCGAGTGCGTTGTTCCTGGAGCCCAATCCGATGCCGGTCAAGGCAGCCCTGAACGCATTGTGGGAACCGGTCGGGAACCCGCGGCTACCGCTTGTCCCGGCCTCGGAGGAAACCGTGCAGAGAATCAAAGAGAGTCTGGGGGCGGTGCAACACCTATGAGCGTGCGAGTTACCTTCCTGGGAGGGCTTGGAGAAATTGGGCGCAATTGCGCAGCCCTCGAGATAGACGGCAAGATCGCCCTCATCGATTGTGGGCTCATGTTTCCCGAGGAAGACATGCTGGGCGTCGATCTTGTCCTGCCCGACTGGAGCTGGTTGGTTGAGCGGTCGGGCGACGTTCAATGTGTCGTGTTGACGCACGGCCACGAAGACCATGTCGGATCGCTTGCGTACTTTCTCGGGGACATAAACGTTCCTGTGTTTGGAACCGAATTCTCCGTTGCGTTGGCCCGGGGTCGAGTTGAGGAAATGGGTGTCAGGGCAGACTTTCGCTCGGTCGCCGACAACGAGTGGGTCTCGTTCGGTGGTTTTCGGTTCAAGTTGATCCCGGTATCGCACAGCGTTCCACACGGTTCGGGCGTCGCCTTTGAAACTCCCGAGGGATTGGTGGTCCACTCCGGTGACTTCAAGCTCGATCCCACTCCCATCGATGGTCGACCGACCGACCTGCCCTCTTTTGCGGAACTCGGCCGGCAAGGAGTGCGCCTGCTGCTGGCCGACAGCACCAATGCGGAGAACCCGGGCTTCATACCTTCCGAGGCCTCGCTGGCCAGACCGATCAATGAGATCGTGCACCATGCTCCTGGTCGCGTGCTGGCCGCCTGTTTCGCCAGCCACGTGCATCGGGTGCAGCAACTCGTCAACGCCGCCATCGATGCAGACCGGACCATCGCGTTCCTCGGTCGTTCTATGCATCGCGTGAGCCAGGTGAGCCGCGAGCTGGGCGTGTTGGACATACCGGACAACCGTCTGATGGACATCGAGGATCTCGTCAAA
>JAHEDM010000082.1 GCA_024641205.1 Actinomycetes bacterium | reverse complement strand
TCAACGCCCGGTCGCCGCCCGCCTCGAGGAACTGCACGACGGCCCGCATCTTGGGGGCCATCGATCCTTCTGCGAAATGGGTGCCTTCGGCCAGATACTGCTTGACCTCAGAGAGGGTCATCCGGTCGACCCACACCTGTTCGGGAGTCCCGTATCGCAGCGCAACCTTCTCGACGGCAGTGGAGATCAGCAACAGGTCGGCATTGATCTCGTTGGCAAGGACGGCCGAGGCCAGGTCTTTGTCGATCACGGCTGCCACCCCGTACAGATCACCCTTTTCGTCGGCGACCACGGGTATCCCGCCTCCTCCCACTGCGATCACGACCACTCCGGCATCCATCAGGGTGCGGATGGCTTCGATCTCGACGATCCGCACGGGCTGGGGGGAGGCAACCACCCGGCGCCAGCCGCGCCCGGCATCCTCCACTACCACCCAGCCTTCCTTCTCCTGTCGTTGTTTGGCTTCCGCCTCATCGAAGAAGGTACCGATCGGCTTGGACGGGTTCAGCATGGCCGGGTCGTCTGCGCTGACTTCCACCTGGGTGACGACGGTGGCTACCTGCTTGGCAAGGCCCATCGCCCGGAAGTCGTTGATCAGGTTCTGCTGGAGCATGTACCCGATGGCCCCCTGCGTGTCTGCGCCGCACACGTCGAGTGGCACTTCGTGTAACTCGTTCCTGGACAACTCAGACCGGCGAAGGATGAACCCGACTTGCGGTCCGTTGCCGTGCGAGATGGCCACGTCCCAACCGGCCTTGACCAGCTGAGCGATGTGGTGATCGGTCTCCCCGGCTGCCAGGTATTGATCCTGAACGGTCTGGTGGTCCTTGTCGGTGATCAGCGAGTTGCCGCCGATGGCGATGACTGCTCGTGGCATCGGTTACTCCGTGGCCCCGAGGACGAGCGCCAGGAGCGGGCATGCTTCAGCTGATCGACCTCCGGCAGCAGCTCGTCCATACGGGGGAGCGAGTGCAGCACGATCGAGTCACCCTTAGCCTTCTTCATGACCTCTTTGGTGATCCGGTAGTTGGCGGGAGTCGTGCCGTACTCGTCGGCCTTGTCCTGGCGGGATTGCGTGTAGTCGGGCTGAACGACCGGCTCCATGTAGATGACGTCGGCTTCTTCGATGACATCGTTGATGTGCTCAACGATGCGCCACGAAGTGCCCTTTTCGTCCAATTCGGCAAGGAACTCGGCGGTGGGTGTCATGTCGGCCGGGGCCAGGATCACCATCTCGGCGTCGAACTGACTGAGGGCGTAGCCGATCGAATGCATCGTGCGCATGCGATGGTCGCCGATGCAGACGAAGGTCTTCCCGTCCACGCTGCCCATTTCCTTGTGCACGGTGTAGAGGTCGGTGAGGACCTGGGTGGGATGCTCGCCCCAACCATCGCCGGCGTTGATAACCGGGATCGATGCCCAGCGAGCGGCCTCATGCGGGGCGCCCTGCTGGAAGTGGCGCATGACCAGCACGTCGCCGTAGTACTCCAGCATGTGCACGGTGTCCTTGATGCTCTCCTGATAGAAGTCGCCTGCCCTGGTCATCTTGGCGTCCGAGAAGCCGGTGACGTGGCCGCCCAGACGGTGCATGGCCGCTTCATGGGCGAGACGGGTGCGGGTCGACGGCTGGTAGAAGGCCGTGACCATTGTCTTCTCGGCCAGGAGGTCGGTGTTGCGACGCTCTCGGGCGATCGGTTCGAGCTGATCGGCGATCTCGAAGACGTGGAAGAACTCGTTACGTTCGAAGTCCTTGAGTGACAGGATGTCCCGTCCTGCGAAGCTGCGCATAGTGCACTCCTCTTGTTTAGCGGTCCCGGCAGGAAGCTCGCTACTGGACAGCGACCGAGACCTCCTGTACCATTCGTCCTACAAGCATACAACATGATGACCCGACAGGCCAGTTAGGATTTCCGATGATCACCCGCAGCCCTTCCCTCACTGAACAGGTGAAGGCGCATCTGAAGGAGCGGATCGTCGGCGGCGATTTCGAAGAGGGAAGGATTCCCTCTGAGACCGAATTGGCGGCGGACCTCGGCGTCAGCCGGACCACCATTCGGGACGCATTGAGCCGGCTCGAGCACGAAGGCTCGATCTATCGAAAGCAAGGGGCCGGAACCTTCGTCAATCAGCCGGGTCTGCAGATCAAATCACGCCTCGAGGAGATGTGGTCGTACGAAGAAGTCCTGCGGGACCACGGCTACACCCCTTCTGTGCGGGTCGGGGAGATGCGGACCGAGCCGGCCGGCGAGCAGGTGGCCGCCGATTTGAAGCTCGAACCGGGCGAACCGTTGATCGTCATTGAGAAACTCTTCCTGGAGAACGACCTGCCGGTGGTACTCACCACCAACCGCCTTCCCCAACGGTTGGTGTCTGTACCCGTCAGGGCTTCCGATGCCCGGAAGCCGCTCTACGGATTGCTCGAGGATCATTGCGATCGATTTCTTTCCTATTACTTGTCTGAGATAGTGCCGGTCGCCCTGGGAACCTACGAGGCGGGGCGGCTCGGCGTCGCTCGTCGCACGCCCGCACTCAGTTTCGAGGAGATCGGCTTTGACCAGGAAAACGAACCGGTGGTAAACGCCACCTCATTCTTCAGAGATGACCTGCTCCGCTTGCGCCTTATCCGGCGGAAAGCTGGAGCCTGACCAAGGAGCGCACATGCAGACATACCTGCACGGACGGGACATGATCACCACCCAGGAGTGGACCAAGGACGAACTCGATACGGTCATCGACGTGGCCCTCGATCTCAAGCGCAGACGGGCGCTCGGTGAGCCGCACGCCTTGCTGCGAGACAAGGTTCTGGCGATGTTGTTCTTCTTCTCCAGCACGCGGACCCGGGCCAGTTTCGAGGCCGGCATGGCCCAATTGGGCGGCCACGCCATGTTCCTGGACAGCACGAGCACCCAGATCGGCCACGGGGACACCTGGAAGGAGATCGGGGAGATCCTGGGCCGTTACGACGATGGCATTGCCATCCGGAATGTCGACTGGGGAATCGGCAACGACTACATCCGGGCGGTCGCTGAGGCGAGCCGCACCCCGGTTCTCAACATGCAGTGCGATTGGTACCACCCCTTCCAGGCTCTTGCGGACCTGTTGACGGTGATCGAGCAGAAGGGCGACCCGCGCAAGCTCACCTTCAACATGAGCTATGCCTATGCGGCCAGCTACCAAAAGCCGATCAGCGTTGCCCAAAGCGTCATCCTGTTGATGACCCGCTACGGCGCCAACGTTCGCCTCACCCGTCCTCCTGAGTTCAAGCTGATGCCGGAGATCGAGGCGCAGGCGGCGGAGAACGCCAGGAAATCGCACGGCAGTTTCGAGATCGTCGAGGACTTCGAGGAAGGCATGCGGGGCGCCGACGTGGTCTATGCCAAGAGCTGGGGCTCGATGCTGACCACGTCCGACCACGAAGAGTCGGCCAAGATTTCCGCCAAGTACACGGATTGGATCGCCGACGAGCGGCGTATGGGAATGGCCGATGAAGACGCCATCTATATGCATCCGCTCCCCGCTGATCGAAACATCGAAGTCACCGACGGCGTCATCGACGGCCGTTGGAGCCGGGTGTTCGATCAGGCCGAGAACCGTCTGCACGTGCAGAAGGCGGTAATGGCTCTCACCATGTAGTGGGCCGGCCGGTGAAAACGGTTTGAGGGAAGGGGTTCAAAGCATGTCCGAGAAGGAATGGATCACGGTGAATCCGGGCGCAAGCCGCCGGGTCATCGTGACCAAAGACCTGCCCGGTGAGCACTGGAAGCAGATCCTCCAGGAGGCCGACTGTTCCATGGAAATCTGCACCGACCCGGCAGTGTTGTCGAACGAAGAGATCATCGCTCGGATCGGCGAGCGGTGTGATGGGGCAATCGGCCAACTGACCGAAGACTGGAACGCCCACCTATTTGCAGGGCTGCGAGCGGCAGGAGGCACGGCCTACAGCAACGGTGCGGTCGGATACAACAACGTCGACGTGGCCGCCGCCACGGCCAATGGAATCGCGGTCGGCAATACCCCCGGGGTCCTTACCGAGACGACCGCGGAGATGGCCGTTGCCTTGACGTTTGCCGCCGGACGGCGGGTCACGGAAGCCGATCGCTTCATGCGGGGTGGCCATTACCAGGGCTGGCTGCCCACCATGTTCCTCGGGCAAAGGTTTGTCGGCAAGACCGTCGGGGTCGTCGGAGCTGGCCGGATCGGGAGCGCCTACGCCCGGATGATGGTCGAGGGACACAAGATGCACCTCGTCTACTACGACCTCTATCCCAACGAAGCCCTCGAGCAGTACATCGCGGATTACTCGGCCTTTCTGGTCGAGCACGGTGAGGCGCCGCTCACCTGCAGGCGTCTGGACTCCGTGCTGGATGTGCTGCGGGAAGCCGACGTGGTGAGCCTCCACACGGTGCTGGACGACGCCACCCACCATTTGATCGACGCAGAAGCCCTGGCGGTGATGAAGCCCGACGCCGTCCTGGTGAACTCGAGCCGCGGTCCGGTAATCGATGAAGTTGCGCTGGTCGAGCACTGCCGCTCCCACCCTGAATTTCGGGTAGGCCTTGACGTCTTCGAGGACGAGCCTGCCATGAAACCGGGTCTGGCGGAGCTGGACAATGTTGTGGTCGTTCCGCACATCGCCTCGGCCACCGTATGGACCCGGGAGGGCATGTCCAGTCTGGCGGCTGCCAACGTGGCCGCCATCCTGGCCGGGTACCCCGTCTGGGAGAGCGATGACATCACGCCGTTCCTCTCCGGAAAGGTCCCCAAGGCCGCCCCCAGCATCGTCAATGCCGCGGACTTATAGGAGGACCTCATGGTGACCATTGCCGACCGCATAGCCCGACTGGGCACGGAGACTGCGTTTGCCGTTTCGAATGAAGCCAACACCTTCGCTGCCCAAGGAAACAAGGTGTACCCCTTCCATCTGGGAGACCTCAACCTGGCCACCCCTTCCACCGTGGTGGAGGGCAGCTGGAAAGCGCTGCAGGAAGGAAAGACGGGCTATTGCCCCAACGCCGGCATCCCGCAGCTCCGTGAGGCGCTGGCTGCCGATGTGTCGGCTTCCCACCGCGTCGGGTACGGGCCGGAGAACGTGGCTGCCCAGCCGGGTGGCAAGCCGACGATCGGCAAGTTCATCTTGGCCCTCATGAACCCGGGTGATGAGGTGTTGTACCCGAACCCCGGGTATCCGATCTACGAATCGCAGATCGAATTCAATGGGGGCATCGCCGTTCCGTACGGCTACGTGGAGGGCGAGGACAACTTCGGCCTTGACTTTGATTCGATTGAGCGAGGCATAACGTCCAAGACCCGGTTGCTGATTCTCAACGACCTTCAGAACCCGACCGGCGCCGAGTGTTTCCCCGGGGAGCATGAGCGTCTCGCCGATCTGGTCCGCCGACACGACCTGTATGTCCTGACCGACGAGGCCTACTTCGACATGCGGTACGAGGGGACCAGCCGGTCGTTTGTCGAGCAGCCCGGGATGGCTGAGCGGACGGTGATCCTTTATACCTTCTCCAAGAAGTTCGCTATGACCGGATGGCGGCTGGGTGCCAGCATCGGTCCCAAGCCGATCATCGACGTGATCGCCAAGATCAATGTCAACGATGAGTCATGCTCTAATCATTTCATCCAGTACGGCGCGGTTGCCGGCCTGGTCGGCGATCAGACTGAGGTCAAGGCCATCCTTGCCACCCTGCAGGAACGCCGCGATGTATTGGCCGAAGGTCTCAACTCCATCGCCGGGGTTAGGACCTATGTGCCGAATGCGACCTTCTATCTCTACCCCAACGTCACCGAAGCTATGGCCAATCTCGGGATGGGTGATTACGAGGAATTCCGGAGGGCCGTTCTGCACAACACCGGCGTGTCGTTCACGTCGAGACTGCACTTCGGCCGTGCCCAACCGGCCGAGTCCGAGAAGTACGTCCGCTTTGCCTACTCGGGCATCGACACGGACGAGATCAACGAAGGCCTCGCCAAGCTGAAGGCCTTTCTGGAGTCCTGAGGATTAGTCACGAATAGTCCCCCTTTGGGGAAAGTTCCGCAGCGGCGTAGCCGCTGGGGTAGGGGGCTTCTCGGCAACCCGCAAACCCCTCGCCCATTGCGATTTCCCGTTAAGACAATCAGCCTCTTGCCGATGAACCATGGGTGAAGGGCACTAGATCCGCTTCCAAACTGCTTGCGCTCGTGCTGTGTACAGCGCTTGTCCCGGCCATCCCGTTGCCCGCTGCGGCCAACGCTTTGACCCCCCCAGAGATTGCGGCGGCCGGCCTGAGGACCGCGCCGGTCAGTATCTCCCCGGCGACTCGATATCGGATGACCTTGCCGCTGGCCGGTCCGCTCGACGTGCTCTCCGTCTTTGGCGCTGAGCGGGATGGCGGCGAGCGGGACCACAAAGGGATCGACCTGGCCGCTCCTCGCCTCACCCCGGTACTTGCTATCAACGATGGGGTGGTGACCCGCATCAACCGATCGAGCGTCTCGGTCTTCCTGAGACACGATGACGGATGGAGTTCTTGGTACCTCCACCTCAACAACGACACCTACATGACCGACGACGGGCTGGGCAGAGGCGTAGCGCCCGGCCTCGAGGTGGGTGATCGAGTTGTGGCCGGCCAGGTGATCGGCTGGGTAGGAGATAGTGGCAACGCCGAAACGACACCTCCGCACCTTCATTTTGAGCTTCGGACACCTTGGGGGGAGCCCATTGATCCGCTGAGTAGCTTGCGAGGCGCCGCCTGGGTAGACGAGACGGTCCCGGTAGATTTCGAAGGTGCTTTCTGGGACGACGATGGCCGTGAGGAGGCGGCCACCGCTGATCTGCTCGCTTCCTTGGCCTTGGTCCCCGGCTGCGGTCCGTACGGTCTGGAACTCTGTCCCGACGCCGAGCTAACCGGTGCCGACGTCGAAGACCTGCTCGGGGCGGCATTGGGTTTGGAGGTTTCCGTCGGCGACTATGTGCAGCTCGAACCGCGGCCTGCGTCAAAGCGCGAGACATTCCTCCCCCATGTGGACTTGGACGTAGCCCTCGGGTGCGGGGTTTGGCAGTACTGCCCGGATCAGATCATTTCTCGCGGTGATATGGCAGCCATCCTGGCAGGTGTGTTGGGTTTCGAACCGACCGACGCCGACTACTTCGACGACGACGAAGAACACTATGCCCAAGCTTCGATCAATGCTCTGGTTGCAGCAGATGTCTTCGATGTGTGTATGTCGCTCGGACCGCGGCCGTTCGAACCCAATCGTCCGGCGACCCGGGCCGAATTGATCGATGCAATCGCCAAAGCCCTGGGCCTGGTCCAGGTCAATTCCTGCCGCATGATTGCGTAGAGCGAGCTCCGCTCGCCGTTGTTGTTTGTTGGTTCTCGGCTTCGACGTTGGCGCGCTTGGGAGTAGTCCCCCCTTCAGGGGGTACCGCGGTGGCGGAGCCGATGGGGTAGGGGGGTCCCAGTCGGGGAAGTACCGCAGCCGCGCAGCCACCGGGGTAGGGCGGGCCGGTCCCAGAACAGAAACGAACTACCGATCGGTACGTCTGACGGCTTCTTCACGGTTCGCCTGCTGCAACCGCTCAACGATCTTCTTGATGTCCTGAGCTTGGTCTTTGTGGCACACCAGCACGGCATCAGGGGTTTCCACGACCACAACATCTTCGAGCCCGACGACGGCCACCAGGCGACCCTCTGACCGTAGGTACGAGTTGGTCGTTCCTTCTGCTACGACGTCGCCTTGCACGACGTTGCCGTGATCGTCCTGATGGCTGATTTCCCATAGCGCCGGCCACGAACCCACGTCGCTCCATCCGGCGTCGAGGGGAACCACCGCCGCTCGATCCGTATGTTCCATCACGGCATAGTCAATGGAGTTGCCTTGCACGGCCTGGAAAGCGCTCCGATCGAGTCGGATACCTCTGTCGATTTCCTCTCCGATGTCCATAGCCCGCCGGCAATCATTCACCATGCGCGGGTCAAACCGCTCCAACTCTTCCAGATATCGTGAAGCCAGGAACATGAACATGCCGCTGTTCCAGAGATAGCTGCCCGATTCCGCGTACTCGGTGGCCGTCTGCAGGTCGGGTTTCTCAACAAAGCGCTCCACGGCGAAGGCAGAACTGAACGCCAGGCTCTCACCCTTGTGGATGTAGCCGTACCCGGTATGGGGGCTCTCGGGGACGATTCCGAAGGTCACCAGGTATCCGCCCGCCGCAGCCTTGTGTCCGGCCTCGACTGCTTCGTGGAACCGACCGACGTCTCCGATCATGTGGTCTGCCGGCAGGACCAACAAGATGGGATCTTCTCCGTCCGCCATCGCAGCCATGGCGGCCACAGCTGCGGCCGGCGCGGTGTTGCGACCGATCGGCTCGAGCAGCATGACGGCTGGTTGCACTCCGACCTCGGCCAGCTGATCGATCACCAGCTGGTGGTGGGTGTGGTTGCCGACGACCACCGGGGCGCCGGTGTCTTGGAGCCCCTTGAGGCGGGCTGCGGTCTTCTGGAGGAGGGTGGTTGTGCCGAAGATGTCAACCAGATGTTTTGGTTCCAGCTCCCGGGACAG
>JAHEDM010000081.1 GCA_024641205.1 Actinomycetes bacterium | reverse complement strand
ATGCTGAAAGACGTCATCGCCGAATGTGTTGGCACCGCCGACGATGCAGAGGCGATCGAAAACACGGCGTGGGCGTTGAGTCACGGGATCACCGGACTCATCGGCGAAGCCGAGATTCGCCTGGGTGCGAACCCAGATGACGTACAACACCTGGTTGAAGTCGGTATCTCGATCCTGATCGAAGGTATCCGCTCCTATCTGCGGTCAAACGCCTCATGAAGGCTTCTGTCTACGACCTCTTCTACAAGTACTGGGCACCCTGGGATGCTGTCGGTGTCCGTGGGGATCTGAAGACTCTCCTCGCCTCTGGTCGGGTGGACCCGAAACGGTACCGACGTTCGGTCGATCTTGGATGCGGGTCGGGCGCCAACGTGGTCTATCTGGCGGCCAAGGGTTTTGATTCATATGGCATCGACTTCTCCCCCGTAGGTCTGGCCAAGGCTCATGAACGGGCCGACGACGCTGAGGTTGACTGCACGTTCATACAGGGGGACCTCACCGCGGGCTCGATAGATGGGTTGGACGGGGTGTTCGATTTCCTCATCGACTTCGGGACGCTGGACGATCTGAGAGGACCCAACCGGCGGGCCGTGGTCGCGACGATCAACCGATTGTCGCGACCTGGCTCTGTCTTCCTCGAGTGGTGTTTCTACGGGCCGGTGGAGGATCTGCCCCTCTTCTCGCTCAACGGGCCTTCCCGCGTATTCATGTCGGCCGAGAAGGCGCAGCGCCGTTTTGCCCCAACTCTGGTCCCCGGCGAAGTCGAGGAGCTATTCGGCGACAGGTGGGAGATCGAGCCGTTCTCCGCGAATCCGGCCCGTCATCAGGCGGCGTTCTTGTTGACCAAGAAAGCCTGAGCACACGCAAACGCCGTCTGATCTGTTGGTTGGCGCGTCGGGGAAAGCAGCCCTTAAGGCTCCAGCAGCCGCCCGGCCCCCCGGGCCGCGTACCCCAGGCCGGCCGACCGCGACATCTGGGTACCTCCCCTCGCGGCCGATGTGAGAACAGGTACAGGAAAGGCCGGCACCGGGTCGGTAATGCCCGGTGGGGCGCCGTACGGTCGGCACAGGAATGACAAGCTAGGTTATCCACACCGCGAGACATGGCCCGATGGTTCGGAGTCACAGCGTCGCGGGGTGGATCGATTGCCTAATAATCGTCTTTCCGCCCAACCGGATTGTGCAAAGGATATGATCGCTCGACGATCCACGGGACGAGGAGACGACATGAAGTACGGCATCAAGACCAACCCGCACCACACCACCTGGGACCGCATGCTGGCGACCTGGCAGAAGACCGACGAAACCGACCTGTTTGACTCGGCCTGGGTCTTTGACCACTTCTATCCGATCTTCGGCGACCCCGAGGGTCCGTGCCTGGAGGGGTGGACCTCCCTGGCGGCGCTGGCCCAGGCGACCTCTCGGGTCAAGGTGGGGACGATGGTCAACGGCATGCCCTACCGGCATCCGGCCGTGACGGCCAACATGGCTGCCACACTCGACATCGTGTCCGGCGGCCGATTCCAGCTGGGACTCGGGGCCGGTTGGTACCAACTCGAAGCGGACGCCTACGGCATCACCCTCGGCGACTCCCTCACCGAGCGCTTCGATCGCTTCGACGAGAGCGTCGAGATCATCGTGCGGATGCTGACCGATGAGGAGACGACGTTCGCCGGGAAGTACTTCACGGTCACCAATGCCCGGAACGAACCGAAGGGCCCCCAGCAACCGCATCCGCCGGTGGCAATCGGTGGGATCGGCGAGCGACGGACGCTCAGGACCGTGGCTCGATGGGCGGATCACTGGAACGCCGCCCCCCTCGAGGCGGACGTGTGGCGGCACAAGGTATCCGTGCTCGAAGGACATTGCGCCGACGTCGGGCGCGATCCGGCCGAGATTGAGAAATCGATGATGGTCCGATTCAGCCCTGACGACCTCACGGGACTCGACGAGCAACTCCGCAAGGTCACCGACCTCGGGGTCGACACCGCCATCGTCAACCTGCCGAGCCCCCACAATGCCGACCACGTAGAGATCGTGGCGGAGGCCATCGCTCGGGTCGGGTGACCGGCGAAGCCCTCAGTCCCCCGACGGTGGGCCTGGACTCCGAGACGTCCCAAGCCCTCGGGAGTCGCCCGGTCGATCCTTGCGCAACATCATCTCCAGGCGGCATCGCCGACCCGACGCCGGATACACTCGACCGCGGAGGTGCCCGTGAACGTTGATGCGTGGTTCGACTTCAGCGACCAGGTGGTGGTGGTCAACGGCTGTGGGGGGATCGGTCGGGAGATCGTGCGTGGGTTTGCCGACCGAGGCGCTCACGTGATCGCCGCCGACGTCGATGGGACCCGGGCCGGCTCGGTTGCGCGTGAAGCTGGTTCGGCGACTGGTGTCCAGATCGACAATCGTGACGGGGCTGCGGTCGAGCAACTCATCGCCGAAACTGCGCAGCAGCACGGGAAGATCGACGTGCTCGTGAACACCGCTGCCGTCTACGTTCGTGTCCCGGCCCTCGAGCTCACGGAAGCCGACTTCGATCGAAGCATGGGAATCAACGTGAAAGGCACGTGGCTCTTCTGTCAGTCGGCCGGTCGGCGCATGGTTGAACGGGGAAGCGGGCGAATCATCAACTACACGTCGAACGCCGGGGCCCGTGGCTCCGCGCTGCAGCTTGCCTACAATGCGTCGAAGGCGGCGGTCATCTCCTTGACGAAGACACTGGCCGTCGAGTGGGCGAGGTCCGGCGTCACAGTGAATGCCGTGGCCCCCGGCCCCACGGATACCGAACTCATGGCACCTGCCTTCTCGGATCCGGCCGCCATCTCAGGGTTCGCCGACCGCATCCCCCAGGGTGAGCTGACCCCGCCGGATGCGAGCGTCGGACCGGTATTGTTTCTCGCCTCTTCGCAAGCGAGGTGGATCACGGGCCATACCCTCTTCGCCGACGGGGGAATGAGCGCAACCTGAGCTTGGGAACCGATCTGGATGCCCTCCTGTAAACGGCGGAAACGCAAGGAAGGGCCCTCCCGAATAACCGCCTTGCCGAACTGTGGTCTCATGGGTGTGCAGACCTCCGGTAGCAACCCGCCCGTGAGGTGCTGAGCGATACCAGTAGGGTTCACGCTGCAGTCCCGGCCACCCCGGCGGGACCGACAAGATGATCCTGGGAGGGAAGCAACATGACCGAGGCATCCAAGTCGACCACCATCGGCTGGATCGGCACCGGCGTCATGGGCGGGTCGATGGCCGGCCACCTCTTGGCGGCCGGCCATCCCATGACGGTGTTCACCCGCAGCCGCGAGAAGGCCGCCGAGCTCGAGCGCCGCGGGGCCACGTGGGCCGACAGCCCGGCGGCGGTGGCTGCCGCATCGGACGTCACCTTTGCCATCGTCGGGTTCCCCGCCGACGTGCGAGACGTGTTCCTCGGCGACAACGGCGCCCTGGCGGGAGCCAGACCCGGAAGCCTCCTCGTCGACATGACGACAAGCGAGCCATCCCTCGCCCTCGAGATCGCAGCAGCAGCAGCGCTAAGAGGCGTCGGCGCGGTCGATGCTCCGGTATCAGGCGGCGACGTGGGGGCGCGCAACGCAACGCTGTCGATCATGATCGGCGGGGCCGATGAGGATGTGCGGCGAGTGTGGCCGCTGTTCGAGATCCTGGGCAAGACCCTCGTCCACCTCGGCGGGCCGGGTGCCGGCCAGCACACCAAGATGGTGAACCAGATCCTCATTGCGACGGGCATGATCGGCGTGAGCGAAGCCCTGCTCTATGCCCAGCAGGCCGGACTCGATCTCGACAAGGCACTCGAAGCAGTCAGTGGCGGGGCTGCCGGCTCCTGGTCTCTCAGCAACTACGGCCCACGGATGCTGGCCGGAGATTTCGACCCGGGATTCTTCGTTGACCACTTCGTCAAAGATATGGGCATTGCGCTCGACGAGGCGAGGGCGATGCAGCTGTCCGTTCCCGGTCTGGCGCTCGCCCATCAGCTCTACGTGGCGCTCCAGGCCCAGGGCGGCGGGCGGAACGGTACCCAGGCATTGCTGCTGGCCCTCGCCCGCCTTTCCGATACGGAGTGGTCCCGAAGAGGATAAGGTCGACAGACCGCACGACATTCGGCTACCAGCTCTGTCTTGACGGCGGGGATGAGCGATTGGGTGCGGGACAAACGGGACGGTCTTCGGTTAGTGCACATGCTCGCCCGGGCCGTATTTCGCGAGCCCGGGCACCGCTTCCTGCTTGTTCGACCCCCGGCGACTTGCTTTCCAAGTGATGCCTGCCGCGCCGGCGGCGACCAGCGAAGACGCCAACAGCGCCAGGACCGTCCACCATTCACCCTCCGGGAAGACCTCGATCAGGTAGCGCAATCCGGCCGTCGCCAACAGAATCACCCCGACGGCGATCAATATCGCAGCACCCACAACTGATCGATCCGGCGGCTTGAACTCCTGCTCGAGTTTCCTGAAAAACCCAGCTATTCGCTGCTCCACGACCAAGGAGACGAACGGGGCGAGCACCTGGGGTATCTGATCGATGTCAACTTCGGCGGCGAAGTCGATGCGGGCGCCTCCCTCTACCCTTGCCAATGTGATTCGGGTTCGCTCGATCACACCGTTCTCGAAGTGGCTGGTATAGGAGAACTCCTTCGGTGGATTTAGAGTTCCTATCTCAGTTTGGTGCTGCACCTTCTCGCCCAGGATCCTGGCTTCTTCCCGGAACCGGGCCCCAACCCCATCCGGGCTGTCGGGATCCTTGACGGTCTTCTTGGCTCGACCCCAGCGAGGGCTGTTCTCGAGGTTGCTGATGAACGCGAAGACATCCTCAATCGGGCGTTCGACGATCGGCCCTTCGAGCTCGACCGACGTTCTCATCTCTTGCCTCCCTGTTCGACCGCCCACTCGGTCTGGCGCCATGAGCCATACGTCAGCCTACGCAAGATGCGATTGGGTTGGTGAGTCTGCTCATCGGCTAAGAAGGTGTTGGATGCAGGCGAAGAACGAAGTTGTTGCCGACCGCAGCAACTCAGGATCACCGGCCCAATGGTTCTGTTTGCCCGGGGACTTCCCAGGAGACTACGTGTCGACCGAGTAGAGCATCATCGGGACGGCGACGTTCTTCAAGGTACGCTCGCCGAGCGGCCTAGCCACCAGACCTTCCTTGTTCTTGATGTTGTCGTAAACGACAGCGGAAATACCGATTTCGCCCGGGTCGATCTCGCTTTGGATGCGGGAGGCGATGTTCACACCGTCCCCATGCACATCACCATCGGTCTGGAGGACCTCGCCGAGATGGACCCCGATCCTTACCTGGAACCTTCCGTCCTCGCCGACAGCACGCTGGATGTCCCGAGCACACGCAACGGCATCCCACGCCGAACCGAAACTGGCCAACATGCCATCGCCCAGCTTCTTCAACAACCGGCCCCGATGAGTTGCCAGCGCGACGCGATGGATCCCTTCGTTGGCTTCCATGATCCGCAATGTTGCCCCTTCGTCCGCGCTCATCAGAGCGGTGAAACCGACGATATCCGAGAACAGGATCGCCGCCAGCTTCCGTTCCTGCGACCCGGCCCCAGTGGTGCGGATCGCCTCGTCGAAGAAATGCCGTTTGCCGTTCACGGCGTTCTGGTACTCGTCTTTGGACAAGATGTTCTCATCGAGTTGGAAATCGGTACGCAGGAAGTTGTCGAAAAAGGCATTGAGTCGCTCTTCGCTGTGCATCACGTACTCGCGGAGGAAGCGGCTGTCGATATTGATGCAGATCGCTCCCACCAGCCCGAAGTCGGGACGGAAGATTGGAATGGTCGTGCACTTGAACCGGCGCGAACCGATATTCAGCTCATAATTCACCTTGTCCTCGCCGCGTTGGCGGCGAGTCTTGAGGTCGAGGACCAGGTTGGTGGCGCCGCTGCCAATGGACCGGCCGGTTACTGCGGCGTTCTCGATGGCAACCAGCGACTGGGCGGGATTGACAAGGTTATGCAACAGGATCTCGATGCCGGTGTTTGGGAACGAACGCCCGATCTGGTTGACGATGCGCCGGTAGTTCTCCAAGAAAGCCTCATTATCGCTAACGACCGCGTCCCCGTCATAGGAGGCGTACAACTGTTTGTATCGCTCGAGACGATCGGTCGGAAATGTGTCGCGTACGAGGTTCTGCTCGCCGATGACGATCAGCTCACCGGCCGCCCGTTCGTTGCGTTGGGTCAGGAAGTACTCGACGGCTTCGTCAAAGGCGTCCGTGCTGAACTCAACATGCCCGGCAGGATTCACGACGAACGGGTAAAACTCGTACTCTTCGAGACGCCGGGATACCGCCGAACTGATGTCTGCGACCGGCATGCGGCGCCTGCCTGCCTGGTATCCGGCCACACCCATGCCAATCACTAGGACAATCCCGACGCCGACTATGACCGGATCCACGAGCGACACCTCCCTCGACAACCAACAAACATAATCAGAACAGGCACCAATGCCACGGCGCTCCTCGGCAAAGCGGCGTCGCTTGCCCCGGTTGGACAACTCGGCCGACGCCTTCTTCCTCGTTGACCCGAACGGCACCATCGACCAGGAAGAACTGGGTCAAGACGGTTCCCGGCAAAACGCGGTTCCCCCTGTTCCGCTTCTACGACCCCTTGGAGCCATTCCTCGACCGTTCCTGGGTGCTGCCGGACATCGGGCGTTGGTGAAGTAAAGAGGTCGGCCACCCCGGAATGCTTGTGCGATCCGCAGAGATCGCAATCTCGCCCGGGCCGGCGAGTTGCTGCGCCCTCGTCGCGATGTTGACGGTCTGTCCGAGTCTCGAAACGGCGTAGGTTTCTAGGGGATGCCTAAGGTCACCGTCGGTATTGGGATCAACTCCCGTCTGCCGATCTCTCGATCGCGGATGATCATCAGAGCCGCCAAGGTCATGCGACTCGACTCTTTGTGGGCGATCGATCATTGGCTCGATCTTTACCCCGTGGGGATCTGGGACGAGGGTTTTTCCTGGACGGCGAAGGGGGGTGCCAGCCCGCACGAGTACTTCGATTGGGCAACCCTGCTTGGTTGGGCAGCCGGACGAGTCGGCAAGATCCAGCTGGCGGTTGGGGTCACCGATCCGATCCGCCATCATCCGGTCAAGCTCGCCCAGCAGGTCTTGACCCTCGCCCACGTCGCGCGGCGGCCCCCGATCCTCGGGATTGGTGCTGGAGAAGCCGAGAACATAGTCCCCTACGGCATGAATTTCGACACGCCTGTCGCTCGGCTCGACGAAGCCCTCCGAATCATCCGTCTGTGTTTCGAGTCGCGCGGCCCCTTCGATTTCGAGGGCGAGCACTTCCAGTTGAAGAGGGCAATGATGGATCTAGCGGCGCCACCGGGCAGAACCCCGGAGATCTGGGTGGCGGCCCACGGACCTCGCATGCTGCGGATGACCGGCCGCCACGGCGATGGCTGGTACCCCGCTATCCCGATGGCCCCTGATCAGTACGCGGCCAACCTGGGGATCATCCGGGACGCTGCCGCCGACGCCGGCCGTGATCCGACCGCGATCACCCCGGGCTTGTCCATGCTCTATGCGGTGGCCGGATCGGAGGCCGAAGCCGAGCAGTTGCTCGACAGCCCTCCGCTCCGTTTCTTCGCGTTGCTGGCCCCCCACTCTTTCTGGGAGCAGCTCGGTCACTCCCATCCGCTTGGAGAGGGGTTTCGTGGATTCATCGACTTCATTCCTCAACGTTATGAGGGCCCCGAGATCCTTGAAGCAATGGCCGCGGTTCCCACCGACGTGCTCGCCAAACACATGGTGTGGGGCACCCCCGGCCGGGTAACCGATCGGCTCGGCGCGCTCGTCGGCGCCGGCCTGCGCCACGTCACCTTGGTGACCGTCTCAGCGTTGGTGTCACCGCGCCTCGCCCGCTTTGCGGTGCGGGCGGCCGCCACCATCTCAAGGGCCGTGCACCGCATGTAATTGTCTGCGGAGGTGCCGCTGTCAGAGCTCCGGCACGTCGGCTTGCAGCCAGTGGTAGAAAGCCTCGAGGTCGCCGCCGAACGAATAGACCGCCCGGTCGACGGTAGGAAACTGTGTGGCGGTCGAATCCATCTGAGCCCGCAGCGCCATGCTGCCGCACGAAGTCGAGGCGTTGGGGATCAGCTGGGAGTCCTCGCTGAAATCGATCCAGGCAACCCCATCGGTGATGGTCACCGAGTCGACCGACCAGCCCGTGTCCGGTGTGAACCAGCTGTCGTATCCGGCGGCTCGCTCCTCGGCGGTAGGTCCTGTCAGTAGCGCCTCGATGGCTCCGGTCAAGAGTGTGGGCGGCTCAACCATCCGGGTTACGGGGGTGACCGCAGCACAATCGGACACATCGGTGCCGAGCAGGTAAACCGCCACCTCAACCGCGTCTGGGGGTACGTCTGTTGGTTGCTGCATGGTGGTCGTGGGAGGCTCCGGCACCGTCGTGGCCGTCGGGTCCTCCGGCTGGGGAGCCGTGGTCGATGTTGAGGATGGGGGGATAGTGGTCGTGGAATCCTCGCCGGTGGGCGGGGATTCGGTCGGGCCCAGCCCGCAAGCACCCAGCAAGAGGGTAAAACCAACCACCAGGGCAATGTGCACGATCTTTGGGGGGGTTCTCTGTTTGCGCATCGAGTCTCTCCTTGTGCGCTGCTTCGGTATTGC
>JAHEDM010000080.1 GCA_024641205.1 Actinomycetes bacterium | reverse complement strand
TCTGAGCTGATCGAAGGTGTCAAGGTCTTGAATTCGTTTCAGGTCTCACAACCGCGCGACCCGTTCCGTCCCCTCATTACCGAGGATTCCGCAACCGGAAACACCGGCACGGGTACCGGCAACGGTTTTGAACCCGCGGGTACCCGCGTGACGCTGGTCGAGATCAGAGACGTCGCCGGCGTGTTGCGGGCCACCGTGCGGGTCGACGGAACCGACTACGACGTCGGGGTGGGAGACACGTTCGCAGGGGACTTCAAAGTGGTCAGCCTCGATCCCGACAGTGGTGTCTTCCTCTACGGTGATAATGCCTTCGAGCTTTCCGAAGGTCAGGAAATCTTGAAGTAGCGACTTGCTACTTCGGACCTGACACTCGAAACTCCTCCTCATGTTGCGTTTCCTCACCGCCGGCGAGTCACACGGCCCGGGGTTGGTCACGATTGTTGAAGGTCTTCCGGCCGGAATCGAGATCCGATCCGACGGCATGGCCAATCAACTTCGAAGGCGCCGATCGGGGTTCGGCCGCGGGAGGCGCATGCAGATCGAACAGGACGAACTGGAGATTCTCGCGGGCGTTCGGCATGGTCGAACCCTCGGGAGTCCCCTGGCGGTCGTCATCCGAAACAGTGAGTGGGCCAAATGGTCGGAGGAGATGTCACCGGAGCCCGGTCGGCCCAAGCGGGTGATGGCGACCCCCCGCCCCGGGCATGCCGATCTGGCCGGGATGCTCAAGTACGACACCCACGATGCCCGAGACATTCTCGAGCGGGCTTCAGCGCGCGAGACGGCAGCCAGGACGATCGTCGGATACGCCGCAAGCCAACTCCTTCTGGAGATCGACGTCTCCGTGCTCAGCCATGTCGTTGCCATCGGCTCGCTGGCAGTACCGGACGGGACAACGCCTGGTCCAGGAGATCTTGACGCAATCGACGAGTCGCCCGTACGGGTCTTCGCCCGAGAGGTCGAGGCTGCCATGACCGAAGCCATTGAATTGGCCAAAGCCAACCGGGACACCCTCGGCGGCGTGGTTGAGGTCCTCGCTTTCGGCGTGCCGGCGGGACTGGGCAGCCACGTACATTGGGACCGGCGTCTCGACACGCAACTGGCCGGCGCCCTGATGTCGGTACAAGGCATCAAGGCGGTCGAGATGGGAGATGGTTTCACATCGGCGTCTCGACCCGGTTCGGAAGCGCACGACGAGATCGGCTTCGGCGGAGGGGAATTCGTGCGGGGATCGGACCGGGCAGGAGGCCTGGAAGGCGGGATGAGCACCGGCCAGCCGTTGCGGATGCGAGCCGCGATGAAGCCGATCTCCACGTTGATGCGGGCCCTACAGAGCGTCAACGTTGCCACCAAGGAACCGGCCGCTGCCTTTCGGGAACGATCGGACGTCTGTGCAGTCCCGGCCGCCGGGGTGGTCGCAGAGCAGGTGGTGGCGTATGTCTTGGCCCGAGAGGTACTCCGTAAATTCGGAGGAGACACCGTCGCCGATCTGGTCGGGGCCGTTAGTGCATACCGAAATCGACTCCTGGCCTTCTGATGCAGGCCCTGTGGCTGGTCGGCATGATGGGATCAGGGAAGACCACGGTTGGTGAACTCATCGCCCGGCGACTGGGCCTCGACTTTGTCGATACCGACTCACTGATCGAAACCGAGACCCATAGGTCCGTCGCGTCGATTTGGGAAACCGAAGGCGAAGAGGCGTTTCGGCACTTCGAGGCCGAACAGATCGATCGGCTCATTGAGCGCGGGCAGGATTGCGTGATAGCCACCGGCGGTGGGGCAGTGCTCCGGCCCGAGAACATCGCGGTCATGCGAGGCAGCGGCACAGTCGTGTGGCTGACGGCAGAACCAGGCGAACTGGCCGCCCGGGTGGACGATTCGGAAAGCCGGCCCCTGCTATGGGGAGGACAGAGTGAGGAACGCTTGGCCGAGTTGCTGACCGAACGAGAAGCGATCTATGCCGAGGCGGCCCACCATACGGTCGAAACCAGTTCCAAGGGAACAGAGGAGATAGCTCGAGAGGTGATGATGTTGTGGAACGGATCCTGATCGGCCAACGATCCGAGATTGTCATCGATCGAGGTCTTGTCTCGGGTGACGTCTTGCCGTCTCGATCGAGTCGAGACCTCGTAGCAGTGTTCACCCAACCGGGCGCGGCTCACATCGCCGAGTTGGTCGCGGCCGGCGTGACCGCACTATCCGTGCGGCAAATGGTTTTGCCGGACCGTGATACCGCCAAGACTCTGGGAGTTGCGGCGACTGCCTACGAGTGGCTGGCCGAGATGGGTATGAGCCGCCACGGCACGATCGTCGGCGTGGGCGGAGGTTCGGTGACCGATCTGGCCGGCTTCGTTGCTGCGACCTATCTTCGAGGGATTGAAGTCGTATACGTCCCAACCACCCTGCTCGGGGCCGTTGACGCAGCGATTGGTGGCAAGACCGGGGTCAACCTCGGGGGAAAGAACCTGGTGGGAGCATTCCATCACCCGATCCGGGTCGTGGTCGACCTAGACATTCTCGACCAGCTTCCCGAAGAGCTGAAGCGGGAAGGCATGGCCGAGGCGTTGAAAGCAGGTTTGATCGGAGATCGGGCGTTGTTCGCACACCTCGAGTCGGCCGGAATGGAAGCAGATCTGAACGTGGTTGTGTCCCGGGCGATCAGCGTCAAAGCAGCCGTAGTAGGAGAGGACTTTCGGGAAACAGGGATTCGGGAGACGCTCAACTACGGGCACACCATCGGCCACGCCGTCGAGATCGCAGCAGGTGTGCCTCACGGCCACGCGGTTGCGATGGGCATGGTGGCGGCCGGCCGCATTGCCGAGGAAATGGTTGGATTCTCAGACGCGGACCGTCAGCGCCAAGCGATCGTCAAGCTCGGGTTGCCGGTACATGCCGAAGGGGTCTCTCGCCGACGCGTGCTTGATGTCCTCGCTCAAGACAAGAAACGTGACGCTTCCGGCGCACGCATGGTGCTGCTGCGGTCGATCGGCGACCCGGTCGTTCTAGCAGTTTCGGGCCAGATGATCGACATGGGGCTGTCCAGCATCGGCGTCGGCTAGGAACCCGCTGAGCGATACACTCGCGCCTGTCGAAAGGAGTCACCGAGTGATCTCAACAAACGAAGCACGCCCCGGGATGGCTCTCAACCTCCCCGAGGGGCTCTTCAGCATCGTCGAGTGCCAGCACGTCAAGCCGGGCAAGGGTCGGGCGTTTGTGAGAATGAAACTCAAGAACCTCGACTCAGGAGCCTTGATCGACCGTACGTTCCGGGCCGGTGAATCGGTTGAGCAAGCGGTGATCGATCGACGCGACCACCAGTTCCTCTACCGTGACGATCTCGGATTCCACTTCATGGACCTGGAAACGTACAGCCAGTTCGCCATCCCCCCAGAAGACGTTGGCACGAGCGCGTCCTATCTTGTCGATGGCATGACCGCTCTTCTGCACATGTATGGCGGGAAGGCGATCGCCGTCGAATTGCCTGCCTCCGTCGAACTCGAGGTCATCAAGGCTGAGCCCGGAGTGAAGGGAGATCGAGTGTCTGGAGCCACAAAGCCCGTAACTGTGCAAACCGGGCTCGTGGTACATGCACCGCTCTTTGTCGATGTAGGGGATGTCATAAAAGTCGATACCCGCAGCGGCGACTACCTCACCCGCGTGTGACGACTCCGCCACGAGTCCGCCCTGAGCCGCGCGACCTGGCTCTCTTCGCCCTCTATGAGGCAGACCAGCGGCGACTGCCGCGAGCCGAGATCGATGCGGGCTATTCGATGAAGGTAACGCGCCTTGTTCGAGGGGTCGAAGAACACCTGGACGAGCTGGGTAGCACCATCGATGGGGTGTCTGATCGGTGGCGGGTGGCACGCATGCCGCCTGTCGATCGGGCCATCCTCCGGTTGGGTCTCTACGAACTGCGCTTTGAGAAAGGCACCCCGATGGCAGTAGTCGTTTCTGAAGCAGTCCGTCTTGCCAAGATGTACTCGACCGAGCGAAGTGGAGCGTTTGTCAACGGCATCCTTTCGAAGCTGGCTGTGATTGAGCGACCGGGTGAAGCATCCCGGACGCGAAACCCGGCCTCTCCTTGATCGTGTGCTACGCTCCGCCCGACGTCCTTTAATGCCGGTCCCGTGAGGCCGGAAAGGAGAGAGAAACATGTTGAGACTCAGAATGCAGGCCGCCCACCGGGCGGCCTTTTTTGTGGACCGTCCGGGGGAGAAGACGTGACGAAAGTAATGGAGCCGGAAGAGATCGACCGAGCACTGCGCAGGATTGCTCATGAGATTCTGGAACGAAACAAAGGAGCGGAAGACGTCCTCCTGGTGGGGATTCACACGCGCGGCGTGCCCTTGGCCGAGCGTCTCCATCTCATCATCGATGAGTACGAGAATGTGAAGGTGCCGGTCGGGACCCTCGACATCGGCCTCTATCGCGACGACCTCGACCGCAGGCCGACTACCGAGCTCGGTGCGACCGCGATGCCTGAGGATCCGAGCGGTCGGACCGTGGTTCTGGTTGATGATGTGTTGTACACCGGCCGAACCATTCGGGCGGCGCTGGATGCAATGGCCGATCTGGGCCGACCGCAAGCAATACAACTGGCAGTTCTGGCCGATCGGGGGCACCGCCAATTGCCGATTCGGCCCGACTATGTGGGCAAGAACCTTCCTACGTCGTCGAGCGAGCGAGTGATGGTCCGCCTGCAGGAGACGGACGGTAAGGAAGGCATCTGGATCGAGGAGCGAGTATGAAACACTTCCTGAGCACAGACGACATATCCCGAGCCGACCTCGAATCGCTTCTGGATCTCTCAGATGAATTCGTTGAGGTACTCGCCCGACCCATTCCGAAGGTCCCGGCCTTGCGAGGCAAGACCGTCGCCATGCTGTTCTTTGAAGCGTCCACGCGGACCAGGCTCTCGTTCGAACGGGCGGCCAAAGCGCTCTCTGCCGACACGATGAGTTTCTCGCCGTCCACCTCTTCGCTGAGCAAGGGGGAGAGCCTCAAGGACACCGCTCTGACGATCAAAGCGATGGGAGCCGACGCTCTCGTCGTACGGCACCAATTCACCGGGGCCCAGTGGCGAATTGCCGATTGGACGGGATTGCCGGTACTCAATGCAGGCGACGGAGCCCATCAGCATCCCACCCAGGCGTTGCTCGATGCGCTCACCATTCGCCAACACTTCGGAAAGCTGGACGGTTTGCGGATAGCCATCGTCGGCGACATCCGGCACTCCCGCGTGGCCCGGTCTGATATCTCGACTTTTAGCACCCTGGGCGCGGAAGTGACTCTGGTGGCGCCATCCACGTTGCTGCCGGTCGATATGGAAGGTTGGCCGGTCAAAGTGGCCGGATCCATCGACGACGTGCTCGACGTTGACGTGGTCTATTTGCTCCGCATCCAGGCAGAGCGGGGAGGGGCCTCGGTGTTCCCCTCGCTTCCCGAATATGTGACCAGATTCGGAATGACCCGGGAGAGGTTCGCCCGCCTAGCCGAGAACGCGATCGTCATGCATCCGGGTCCGATGAACCGGGGCGTTGAGATCGCCCCCGAAGTCGCCGACCATCCGCGAGCCAGGATCCTGGAGCAGGTTGCCAACGGGGTGGCCGTGCGGATGGCGGTTCTATTCAGGTTGCTGGGAGGGGAGGCAAGCGATGAATGAGACTCTGTTCACCAACGCCAGGCTCGTAACGGCAGACGGGGTGGTCGAAAAGGACATCCTGGTCAAGGATGCGATTATCGCCGAGATCGGAACTGGTCTGCAGACCTCGGGCGAAACCATCGATTGTGCAGGGAGCCTGGTCGGCCCCGGCCTGGTCGACATTCACGTGCACTTTCGCGAACCGGGACAGGAGTGGAAGGAGGATATCGGCAGCGGATCCGCGGCCGCGGCCGCCGGTGGTTTCACCGCGGTCGTGACGATGCCGAACACCGATCCGGCGATCGATGCCGGGCATCTGGCCAGGTTCGTGATCGACCGTGGACGCCAGGAAGGTCTGGTTGAGGTTGTTCCGGCCGGCGCCATCACGATGGCGAGAGAGGGCAAAAAGCTTGCTCATCTCGACGAGTTGTGGGCAGCCGGGGTGAGGATCTTCTCGGACGACGGCGACTCGGTCGAAGATGCCGGGCTGCTGCGACGGGCAATGGAGTATCTGGCCGAGATGGGCGGGGTCGTTGCCCAGCACCCCGAGGATCGAGGCCTGTCGGCCGACGGACACATGCACGAGGGAAGTGTCTCCTCGCGCTTGGGCATGGCAGGCCTGCCGGCGATCGGAGAAGAAACAGTCGTTGCTCGCGATCTCGCCTTGGTGAGGTTGACCGGCGTCCGGTACCACGTCCAGCACGTTTCAACCGCCGGAACCGTTGAGCTGGTACGGAGAGCGAAGGCCGAAGGACTCCCGGTCACGGCTGAGGCGACGCCCCATCATCTGATGCTGGATCACGGCGAGGTCGTGAGGATGAACCCCGACGTCAAGATGTATCCTCCGCTGCGTCGGCCTGCCGACGTCGAGGCCGTTCGTGCAGGGTTGGAGGACGGAACGCTTGACGTCGTAGCCACCGACCACGCCCCGCATGCAGCCCATGAAAAGGACGTGCCTTTCGAAGACGCGCCGCGCGGCATCATTGGGCTCGAGACCGCGGCCGCCGTCGTCAACACGGCGGTCGGGTTGGACCCGGTGACGTTCTTTCAGCGCATGTCCGTATCTCCTGCCCATCTGGTCGGGTTGCCCGATCAGGGACGGTGGGCCGAACCGGGCGGAAAGGCCAATCTGGTCGTGTTCGACCCGAGCGTGGAGCGGACGCCGGATGTCTATGCCTCGCGGGCCGAGAACTCGCCGTTCACCGGAAGACAACTGCGGGGCCGCGTTGTGGCGACCATGTACGGAGGCCGCTTGACGTTCCGCGACGGCAAGGTGCAAGGATGAAAGAAGGCCTGGCCGTCACTGCAGACGGCCAGATCTTTCGCGGCTGGTCCGTCGGAGCTGAAGGAGTCCGCCAGGGTGAAGTGATCTTCAATACCTCGATGACCGGATACCAAGAGGTCCTCACCGACCCGTCCTACGCCGGCCAGGTTGTGGTCATGACGAGTGCGCACATCGGCAACTACGGGGTAGCCGGGCTGGACGAGCAGGCCTCGCGCCCGGCGGCCACCGGCCTGATCGTGCGGTCGCTGGCCCGGAGGCATTCCAGCTGGCGAGCCGAGGGCTCTCTTGGTGAATTGCTCCAAGCGAGCGGCATGGTCGCCCTGGAGGGGGTCGACACCCGACGTCTGACCCGTCACATCCGGTCGGCGGGCGCTATGCCCATAGCCCTGGGATCGGACGTGGACGCAGCGGAACTCCGACAGATTGCATCGGAGGCCCCGGCGATGGAGGGTCAAAACCTGGCAGGCCGCGTGACGACTCGCCGCGCCTGGACGCAACCGGCGGTAGGAGGGCAGCGGGGCAGAGTGGTGGTCCTCGACCTGGGCGTCAAGCGGTCGATCATTCGCCAGTTGACCATGAGGGGGTTCGAGGTCCAGGTGGAACCGATGGATTGTTCCGCAGACCGGATCCTCTCTCTTGCACCCGACGGGGTGTTCCTGTCGAACGGACCGGGCGACCCGGCCGTCTTGACGGTGCCCATCGCGACCGTGCGATCGTTGCTCGGCCGGGTTCCCGTGTTCGGTATCTGTCTTGGCCATCAGGTACTCGGCCTTGCCCTGGGGGCGCGAACCTACAAACTGCCATTTGGCCACCACGGCGGAAATCATCCGGTGCGGCGTCTGATCGACGGACGCATCGAAGTGACCGCGCACAATCACGGGTTTGCCGTCGATTTGACTGAGGGAAGCGACCCGGGCGACCTGCGCCAGGAAGTCGCTCCGGCCGGGTTGAAGACTAGATTCGGCGACGTTGTTGCGACGCATGTCAACCTCAACGACGGGACCTTGGAAGGTTTGGCGTGCCCCGATTCCCATGCCTTCTCGGTTCAGTACCACCCGGAGGCCGCCCCGGGCCCCCACGACGCGCTGCACTACTTCGACCAGTTCGCAGCGATGCTCGGGAGCAGGTGATGCCCCGCCGCTCGGATCTCTCCACGATCCTTCTGGTTGGTTCCGGGCCGATTGTGATCGGCCAGGCCGCGGAGTTCGACTATTCCGGAACACAGGCGGCCAAAGCGCTTCGCGCGGAGGGTTTTCGAGTTGTGCTCGTCAACTCGAACCCGGCCACCATCATGACGGATCCCGAGTTTGCCGACGCAACCTATGTGGAACCGATAACGGTTCGCAGCATCGAAGCCATCATCGCCGCGGAGCGTCCGGACGCACTCCTCCCGACCCTGGGAGGCCAGACGGCCCTCAACGTGACCACCCAGTTGGTTCGCCAAGGAGTGCTCGACAAGTACGACGTGGAGTTGATCGGAGCAGGAATCGGAGCGATCGAGGCAGCCGAAGACAGGGGTCAATTCAAAGCACTCATGGAGGCCGTCGACATAGCCGTGCCGCGAGCCGTCTACGTGCATTCGTTGGGTGAGGCCGTGCAGGCGGCCCGGGACATCGGATTTCCCGTGATGATCCGACCGTCCTACATACTGGGCGGGGGCGGGACCGGAATTGCCCGCGACGAGGACGAGTTCACAACGAAAGCTCGCCAGGGTCTGGCCGCTTCTCCAGTTCGTGAGATGCTGATCGAGGAATCGGTGGAAGGCTGGAAGGAATTCGAGCTCGAGGTGATGCGCGACCGGGCAGACAACGCCGTCATCGTGTGCTCTATCGAAAACCTCGATCCGATGGGCGTTCACACCGGCGACTCGATCACCGTCGCCCCCATTCAGACACTGTCGGATCCGGAATACCAGGAGATGCGGGATGAGGCCATCAGCTGCTTGAGAGCAGTTGGCGTAGAAACAGGTGGCGCCAACGTGCAGTTCGCGGTCGATCCGGCCT
>JAHEDM010000079.1 GCA_024641205.1 Actinomycetes bacterium | reverse complement strand
CAGGTTTCGCTGCAGTCCAAGTTCTTGCAGGATCGCTTCCATCAGACCCCGCGGGGGATGTGGCTTGCCGAGCGGGGGTGGGATCCGAGCCTTCCATCGCTTCTCCGCAAGGTCGGGATGGAGTACACACTCCTCGACGAGCACGCCTTCGGGTTGGCCGGATACTCGCCCCGCGATCTGACCGACAGTTTCATCACCGATCACCTGGGCAACACCCTGACCATCTTCCCCATTGCCCAGGATCTTCGAGATGCGTTCCGCCGAGCAGATCCGGAAGGCGTCATGGCACTGCTGCGCGATCGCCATCATCGCGACCCGCACGCACTGGCGGTCATCGCCGACGACGACGAGCAATCCAGTCTCGGGCCGCACAGCCCGGAACAGATCGATGGAACAGGGGAGTGGCTCGAGGAATTCTTCACACTGGTCGAGGAGGCGGACTGGATGGAGACGACAACCTTCGAGAGCTACCTCGATGATCATCCGGCCGCCCGACCGGTGGCGATACCTGCCGTCTCCTATCGCCTGATGAGCGAGTGGTCGCCCCCACCCGAGACCGTCGGCGTCGGCCCGGGATCAGAAGACGGCCGGAACCGGGATTGGCCCCCCGGGGAGGCCTTCCGGTGGGAAGGGTGGTGGCCGGACTTCCTGATCCACTACCCCGAAGCAGCCGCGTTGTACCGGAAAATGCTGCGCGTTTCCGCTCACGTCGCGGCCGACAAGGAGGCACCGGAAGCCCACGCCGAACTGCTCAAGGCCCAGGGCAGAGACCACTTCCAACCGGGTGGGTTGTACTCCCCCCGTGCGCGGGCGACGGCCCACCGGCATCTCATTACCGCGCAAACCATGATCGACGCCAACCACCATCGTGGTCGGGCCTGGACCTATTTGCGCCACCTCGACTGGGATGCGGACGGGCGAGACGAAGTCGAGGTTGAATTGCCCGACCAGGCCTGGGTGCTCGACCCTGCCGAGGGCGGCTGCCTCCTGTACTACGACGACAAACCGACCCGATGGTCGATCGGTGACGTCGTTGCCAGGAGCTATGAGCCCTATCACACCGAAGCGGCGGAAACGCCCCTTACAGCCGGGCCAACCCGTCGCTGGTTGTTGGACCACCTCCTCCCCTCAACCACCACGGTCGAGTTGTTCGGCGGGGACACCCCCCAGGAGCTCCTATCTCTGCCCGGATCCACCTACGAGATAGAGAAGACGACCGAAGGGCGCGGATCGGCCCGGATCGAGATGTCGGCGCTCGAGGGGAAGATCCACAAGACGATCGACGCCGAAGACCGCACATTGCAGATTGGTTACCGCATCAGCGGCCTCCCCGAAGGACGCTTCGGACCGGAACTTCCGGTCGCGATCTGGGAAGATGCCGGCCAGATCAGGGCAGACGGCGGCGAATGGCAGATGGTCGACCAACCGCTGGCCCTGGCCGGACACCGATTTCGATTGCGCCATAACGGCTTGAGGACGTACCTGCTGGTTGCGCTCCGCCAGCCGGGTTCGATGTTCTGCTTTCCAATCCGTACGGTCGCACGAGGCGAAGCCGGCTTGATGACGATTCTGCAGGGAATCGTGCTGTGGCCCCACTGGTCAACCAACGGTGACGGGCACTACGAGATGACTATCGAAATCGGCGACGTGGCCAAGGACCCGGCATGAAACTGTTGATGGCGGCTGCCGAACTCTCGCCGCTGGCCCGGACCGGCGGAATGGGCGAGGCAGTGGCCGGACTTGCCCAAGCTTTGGACGTCCACGGCATCGAGGTGACGGTCGCCCTTCCTCGATACCAGCACCTGCGCGACATCGGAACCGCAGCAGCCGATCTTCCCGTGCCCGCCTACCGCTACCAGCTCGATGAGATCGAAGTGTTACTCGTCGAAGACGCGGCAGCCTTTGACCGTCCCGGCATCTACGGACCCAAGCCGGGCGAGGCCTACGATGACGAATGGTTCCGCTGGGCACGGTTCTCGTCCGCTGTCGCTCGGTTGGCAGCCGGTTTCGACTTCATCCACCTGCACGATGGTCACGTTGGACCGGTTGCTCTGCTCACCAGCCTGCCAACCGTGCAGACGATTCACAACGCCTCGTACCCGATTCTCGGGCCACTGGCCGAGGCCGCCCACGAGCTGGGCGTGTCATGGCAGGACCGGATGCTGGGTGGACCACTCGAATGGTACGGCCAGGCCAACTACCTCAAGGCAGGCATCGTCGGCGCTGATCGGGTTACGACGGTCAGCCCGACCTTTGCCGCACAGATCACCACCGACGCGTCCGTGACGGGCGGACTGAATGAGGTGATCAACTGGCTCGCAGAGCCGGTGGTCGGCATCGTGAACGGCATCGACACCGAATCGTGGGATCCCCGACTCGATCCGGGTCTGCCCGCACCGTTCTCGGCCAAAGATCTCAAACCCCGGGGCTTGTCCCGGGCTGCTTTGCTCGAAGAAGCCGACCTCGACGATGGATTCGTGGTGGGCAATGTGGGGAGAATGACCGAGCAGAAGGGCCTGCACCTGATCGAGGCCGGACTCGATCAACTCGTTGCAGATGGGCTGCGCCTGGTGCTCGTCGGAAACGGCAACCTGGATCCGCTCGTTGATGGTTGGCAGACCCGCCTCCCTCACGCGGTACGGCACTTCGAGTACTCGGAGCAGATCGCCCGCCTGTCCTTTGCGGGGGCCGATGCCTATTTCATGCCGTCCCAATTCGAGCCGTGTGGGATCGGACAGCTGTATGCAATGCGCTACGGATGTCCGCCTCTGGTTCATTTCACCGGCGGTCTCGCCGACACGGTCGTCGATCTCGACGAACGGCCCGAGGAGGCAACCGGGTTTGGATTCCGCACCTTCGCTCCGGAAGAGGCCGTCAAGACAGTGCGGCGCGCTATGCGAGTCCACCGAACCTCGCGGAAGGAATGGAAAGCGCTGCAACGGAGAGGTATGACGAGCGATCTCTCCTGGGCCCGGGCCGCCCTCGGCTACATCACCATCTATGAAGCGACCTTGGGCGCCCGCCGGCACCCTGAAGGCAAGACCACCTGAGCCGGGGGTGTGGGGCGATTTGGGCCGAGCGACCTATCAAGAGTGCGGGAATCGCCGACGATAATGGTCCAGAGCGAGAGAGGAGTCCCAATGCTTCGTTTGCTCCGCAGTATGCACAATCTGCAGAACGGTGCAAGCCTGGTCGAATACGGGCTGCTCGTGCTGCTCATCGCCCTGGTCGCCATCCTGGCGGTCACCTTTGCTGGAAATCAGACGTCGAGCCTGTACAGCGATATCGCCAGCGCCGTCAACCGCTAACTCGCCCCCCCCTGCCCCCCGGATTCGCTCGTTTTGAGTTCTCCGCGTGTTTCCGGCCGTCCGCCGTCGGATACGGCACTGTTCGATCGAACGGTGCCAAACCGGTCGTTTACCCGACCATGTCCACGATTCTGATGACAGCAAGACGGATACCGACGGCTCGCCGTGACTTTGCCACCTATACAAAACACCCTTTCGAGTCCACCATGGTTAACAGGCAACGAAAGGGAGCCAAGCCGTGGCAGAGAGTGTCTACAAAGTCATCGAACTGGTGGGGACCAGCCCCGAATCCTGGGAGAAAGCAGCCGCCGCAGCCGTGGCAGTTGCCGCCAAATCACTCCAGGATCTTCGCATCGCCGAAATCGCCCATCTCGATATGCATATCGGCGAGCACGGCGAAGTCGTCGCCTACCGGGCCAAGGTAAAGATCTCCTTCAAGTACCGAAGCGACGACTGAGAGACCGATAGGTCAGCTCAAGAATCGGTGGAGTACCTCATAGACCACCGGCAGGTTGTCGGCGGCAACGCTTTCGGCGGCCAGGTGCGCCTGGGCAGTTTCACCCGGGCCGTAGTTCACGGCCGGAATGCCGTATTGAGCCAGGCGGGCCACGTCGGTCCAGGCCTGTTTTGGTGTGCGGGCCGCTCCCGACAAAGTGGCCAACCGCTCGAAATGCACATTGTCATGCGGAACGGGTCCGGCGGGCGCCCGGTCAACGATTTCGATCTGATCGGCGGCCGCCGCGACCTCCCTCAATTTGGCCTCCGCCTCTTCGAGAGTTTTGTCGGGGGCAAACCGGTAATTGAGGTTGAGGTCGAAACCGGCCGGGATGATATTGCGGGCGATCCCGCCTGAGGCGGTCGTGACCGAGAAGACTTCCTTGAACTCCAGGCCGTCGATGGTGATGCTCTCCGGTACCCGGCCATGCATTTCGTTCAGCCATGATCCGGCCTTGGTTATGGCGTTCTCTCCCAGCCACGGACGGGCGCTATGCGCCGACTGACCTTCGAATCGTACGGTTGCGTTGATGGTGCCGATGCAACCGACCTGCAACTCGAGGTCGGTCGGTTCGAGCACTATCGCGAAATCGGCATCGGCCAGCCACGGCGCTCGCTGCAACACCGGTTCGAGCCCGTTTTCATCGACCGGACCCTCTTCCCGATCGTAGAACAACCCGACCACGTCGTAGGGACCCAACCGAACCGACGGGTCCTCCAAGAGGTGCAGCATGACGGCCAATCCGGACTTCATGTCGGATGAGCCGAGCCCGATCACCCGGCCCGCTTCAATCCTGGCCGGCCCCTGCCCTTGGGAGGGAACCGTATCGATGTGTCCAACGAGAACGATGAGGGGCCGCTGCGACCGTTTCCCAACGATCAAGCTGTTGCCCATACGCTCAACGCCATCGATTCCCCAGGTAGCCATGAGGCGCTCCGAGAGAACCGTACAAAGCCGTCCCTCGTCACCGATCTCCGACGGTACATCGATGAGATCAACAAGGGTGGTTGTGAGGTCGTTCATATGGTCACCTCAAATGTGCGCAGGGCTTCGTTCAATGACGTTCGATCGTTGGTCGTGCCGGAGCGCTGCCCGATGATGTAGGCACATTGCAGTTGAACCGTTCCGGCCGGGAATGATCGTGGTCGGGTGCCGGGAACTACAACGGAACGGGCGGGAACCCGACCTCGGTAGTCGACCGGGTCCTTCCCAGTGACGTCGATGATCGGTGTTGTTGCGGTGATGGTCGTGTTGGCGCCCAGCACTGCTCCCTCCTCCACAATGGCGCCCTCGGTGATGATGCTGCGGCTCCCGATAAAGGCATCATCCTCAATGATGACCGGGCGGGCGTTCGGCGGTTCGAGCACGCCACCAATACCGACCCCACCCGACAGATGAACGTTGCGGCCAACCTGGGCACACGAGCCGACGGTCGCCCACGTGTCAACCATCGTTCCGGCTCCCACGTAGGCGCCGATATTGATGTAGCCGGGCATAACGACAACTCCCGGTTCGCAATACGCACCGTAGCGAACGGTCCCAGGCGGAACAACGCGAATCCCCGACTCGTGCAATCCCGTCTTGGTCGGGATCTTGTCATGGTATTCGAATTCGCCTGCCGTCATCGTGTGAAGCTCGGTAATTCGGAAATAGAGGAGGATGGCCTCTTTGACCCACTCGTTCACTTCCCAGGTACCGGCTCGCTTCTCGGCCACCCTGATGTGCCCCCCGTCCAGCAGGGCCATGGTGCGGGTGACTGCTTGGGCCGCCTCGCTGAGCAAGCTGAGGTCGGCATAGGCGGCCTCGATCACATCTCGGTCAGACACGCTTTCAGAACCTCCGTGGCTTGCCGGGTCTCGTCGAGAGTAGGAATGAGGGCAAGCCTGAGAAAGCCCTCACCACCCGATCCAAAAGCTCTCCCCGGCGACACAACGATCCCACGGGTCAAGAAACGCTCGGCTATTGCAACATCATCGCCGACCCGGACCCAAATGTAGATACCGGCTTGCGAGGCGACTACTTCGTGTCCCGTATCCTCGAATGCAGTCCGAAGGATCGCTCGCTTGCCGGCGAAGATGGCCCGCCGCTCCGCCGCGTGCTGGTCGTCGTCCCAGGCGGTGATGGCCGCCTTCTGAATGAATTCCGGTGAGGCGGTCCCTGTTGAGGTCCGCAGATCTTTGAGGATCGATATGCCTGCCGGGTCGCCGACGATGGCAGCCGCCCGATAGCCCGTCATCCCCGACCGTTTGGAGAGACTGAGATAGGAGAGCGCCCCCGGGGACCCTGGACCGGCTACCTGCAGGATCGAGGGCGGAGGTTCTCCCTCATAGAGGTCCACATAACATTCATCAGAGCAAAACCATGCGCCGGCGGCCCTTGCACGAAGGTACAGGTCTTCGAGACCGCTTCGGTCGATGACGGCTCCGGTCGGATTGTGCGGATAATTGGCCCACACCACGGCCGTGCGACCCCACACCGCGTCGGGGACTTGGGCGGGCCGCAGGACAAAATCTCCTTCGAGAGTCACCGGGAAGCCCTCCGCTCCCGCCAGAAGAGCTCCTCGCTCGTAAATCGGGTAGCCGGGGGTTGCCCACACCACAGCCGATCCGACTGCCCGATCCACGAAAGCAAGCGGGGTGGAAAAGATGGCTTCCTTGGAACCGGCGGTCGGCAGCACCTGCGTATCCGGGTCGACGTCGACGCCAAACCGGCGTTGTACGTATGCCGCGACCGACCGGCGGAGTTCAGGCAACCCGGAGGTAGTCGGGTATTGCGAGACCGTCGGGATAGAACGACGCAGTTCCTCAGGAACGAAAGCCGGGGTGGGCTCGCGCGGATCGCCGATCGAGAAGTCCAGCAGCGGCTCACCGGTGGCCCGCATGGCGCGGGCGCGTTCTTGGAGGGCGGCAATGGGGTAGGCGCCCAGCTGGGTGAGTATCGGGTTGGTCCGCATCCCCGCAACGCTAGTACCCCGGGGACCATTGGGCGGTATCCCCCTACAATCCCCGCCGTGAGTAGGTATCGCGCCGTTTATGTTGGGCTAGGTCTAGCCCTCGTCGTCGTGGTGGCGCTCGGTATTGCGTTCGGCTCCCCGGACCGGCCCGGCGTCGGGCGACCGGCGCAGATCGAGGCCGTCATCCCCGAGCCGGGCGAAACCGTGGTTCGCCAGACGCGGATCGAGGTTGATCTGATCGGTGGTTACGGCCTGGACATGTTCGTCGATGGCTTCCTGATCCCGGAGGAGGAGTTGTTCATCGTCGAAGGCACCGGCGTGTACTCGTGGCAACCGGAGGTCGACGGAGTGATTACGGAGCTGTCGCCCGGTCAACACGAGGTCCGAATCCGATGGCGAACCCTGAGCGGCTTGCCCGACGTTGGTGAGTATTCCTGGACGTTCCGGGTCTACTAATACCGTTCTGGCGTGAATTCGCTGCGCATGGCGATGGAAACTCCCGCAAGAACCGACTCAGACGCCTTCATCGACGTCGAAGGGACACTCACCCGTTTCCGAACCGGACCCTACGTACGTGTCGAAGAAGGCCTGCAACAGCTCCTCATCAACTGCAGGAAGCCGCAGCATGGTCTTCCACGCGGTGGCGATGACCGGCGCGTCCATACCGGACCGAGGGGCAACGATGATCCGATCCTCGAAGCTGCGGCCCAGCTCCTCGATTCGTTCAATATCGACGGTTTCAAGTGACGGCGCATACTGGAAGACGATCACGCCTATGGCGAGGTCGTGGAGCTGATACACATCAGGTACCGGCTGGCGGAAGATGCCACAGGCAGCAGCCCTGGGAGCATGAGCGCCACTCGTCGGCGGATCGGAGTTGTATTGGGGAGGCTCGATTTCGCCGGCCAGAATCTGGCGCACTGCCGACTCGGATAGATGAACGTCCACTTCCTGTTCAGGAAAGGTTTCCACCTCGAGGACGACACCCGGATCATCGGTCGCTCCCCCGGAGCATGCCGCGGCCAGGAGCAAGATCAGCCCGGCACTAGCGTTTCGCCATCTCATCGCAGTCCCACTGCTTCCGGCCCCTGTTCCAGGAGCCGTAGGAAGGCTGTCTCGTCTATCACGGGAACCCCGAGTTCCTCGGCCTTGCCGAGCTTAGACCCGGCAGCAACACCTGCTACAACCAGGGAGGTCTTCCGCGACACGGACGAGGTCACCTTCCCTCCCCGCTCCTCAACGGCAGCTTTGGCTTCGTCTCTGCCGAGCGAGGACAGCGTGCCGGTGATCACAATGGCGAGGCCCTCGAGTGATGAAGACACGGCGGGGGTCTGCTCGTCTGCGAGCTGCACGCCGCCGGAACGGAGGCGATCGATCAACGTCAGATTCTCCGGATCAGTCGCCCATTCGCGCACGGAGGCCGCGATGGTCGGCCCGATTCCCTCCATGGCCGCCAGGTCTTCTTCACTCGTAGCCAGCAATCGGTCCATGGTGTCCGACTTTCGGCTCAGGAGCCGGGCGACGGTACCGCCAACGTGGCGGATTCCGAGCGCTACCAGCAAACGGTGGAGCGGACGGTGCCTGGCTTCTTCGATCGCCGCCAGCAGATTGGCGACCGATACCTCACCCCATCCCTCAAACCCGAGCAGATCGTCTGCTCCGAGAAAGAAGATGTCGGCCGGATCTGAGATGAGTTTCGCCCGCAGCAACAAATCGATGGTCTTGTAACCCATGCCCTCGATGTCCATGCCGCCGCGCGAAGCGAAGTGCGCCAGCCATTCTCTGAGCCGACTGGGGCACTCCAATCCTCCGGTGCATCGGGCTACCTTGCCGTCCCCTAGACGAACGATTGGATGACCGCAGAAGGGACAAGTCGAGGGCATATCCCAGACCTGCTCTGTGCCGGTCCGCAAGCTGGGCACGGGTCCCACCACCTCGGGAATCACATCGCCTGCCCGACGAACGACCACGGTATCGCCGATGCGAATGTCTTTGCGATGGATCTCGTCCTCGTTGTGAAGTGTTGCCATGCCGACATTTGCACCGCCGACAAAGACGGGCTCGAGCACCGCGAACGGCGTTGCGGCTCCGGTCCGGCCGATATTGATCTCAATGGACCGCAAGGTGGTGGTCTGCTCCTCAGGGGGGAACTTGTAGGCAACGGCCCAGCGGGGTGCTTTGGCGGTATACCCAAGCAACCTCTGATGGGACAGGCTGTCCAGTTTGACGACCACACCG
>JAHEDM010000078.1 GCA_024641205.1 Actinomycetes bacterium | reverse complement strand
TCCATTCAACGCGACGTCCTGCGACTCGAACAACACCACGATGGCGGGTACCTTTTCCTGGGTCTCCCTCGTCGATTTGGGCGTACTCAACCAGATTCGACTGCCACATAGGCATCAGATCGGGCTGTCTGAGGAAGTCTCTGACGTCCTCACGGGAACGATCGACGACGATGCTTTCCGTCACTCTGGGCATGTCCTGCCCCTTTCCCCCTACCTGCTTCTTTGCACTGTCTGCCCGACCGATAGAGCTGTCAAGATCTAATCGCCCGAGAGCTCCAGTGCACGGAAAGCGACACCCACCGGTCACGTCATCGTCGACGGGCTTACGAGTGAGTCTGAGGCCGATCCGTAACAGAGTCACAGCGACAAACGTGATTGTCGCGGCGGCGAGAAGCGCTGTTGCAGTAGATACCTCGGCGCCCGGATACCCGTGTTGCCGGAGACAACCGAAGCCTCGCCGGCGCGACTTCGCCGGGATTCAAGGGCGGTTAGTCCAGCCCTGCTGCTGCCCGCTAGTGCAGATCGACAAATTGGTCGAGGAAGGCTCGTGCCGAGGATGTGTCGAGTCGATAGGTCTTATCGGTTGCCCGGCAGGGCGTGTCCCCTGAGACGGTGATCGAAACCACGACGTCATAGAGGAAATGTGGGCCACCCGAATCGCCGTAGCAGGTTCCTCCGTCGCCGGTTGACGGCTGCATCGACAACCCCAACACGGTTTTCTGCAGCGAGAGAAGCGTCTGAGTGGAGGAACGCCGTTGACCATCCCAGTACAACGGATGGAACCCACCGGTCTTATCATCCCTCACGACCCCGTACCCAACGGCCGTGAACTCCGCATCGCGCAGTGATTTGTCGGCCTTCATGTCGTCGAGCACGCCCTCTGCCGGAAGCTCGGCCGGAGTGATACTTGTCAGTTTTTCGTCGAGAATCACCACCGCTATGTCGTGCCAGTCCGAACCGCCACCGTTGACTCCGAAGTCCGAATTGGTTTCCGCAATCCCCGCATGAAGCCCGGATTCCACCGGTTCATCGATGTCTTGCTCGAACGAAACCCAAACCTCGTCCAGGCCGATAGTGCAGTGCGAGGCCGTCAGGAAAACATCAGGGGCGATCAGCGTGCCAGAACAGATCACAAACTTCTCTCCGTCGATCTCGGCGATCAGCGCCCCAACGTTCGGATGGTCTTCGCCATCGAGTTCGCCGAAAGTTATTCCAACTGCCGGCAGCACCGTCAGCATCGTTGCCAGCACCACTGCGCCCATCAACATGCCTCGTCGTCTCATGACCCGCCCCTTTCTTCGCTTTCAAAGCCACCCCACCGAAACTACACCTCCCCGCCGTTACACGGCCCAGCTCTACTTCGCCAACCGTTGGGGTGCGGACGGGTATCGGGAGGCCTAGGACTCGCCGAACGATAGGGACCAGAGGTAGTCGACAAGGAGCCGGGTCTCTTCGATGGTGAACAGCGTGCCGAAGTTCGGCATGTCGGTTCCCATGCCTCCTCGTCGGATCTTGGCGTACCAGATGTCGCCGCGTCGAAACCAGGCTACGTCTGCGAATGCGACCGGCGTTTCGAGAGTCGACGTGGCGGCCGGCCCGTCACCGGCGCCGAGCTCGCCGTGGCAGGCGGCGCAGTTCTTGGCGAAAAGCTCCTTGATCTCGACGGTGGGTGTTGGCTCCGACCAGAGGTAGGCCGTTACATCCGTCAAGACATCGTCGGCGACTTCAGGATTCTGGGCCTGCAGTGCCACGAGACCTTCAGCGGGGGTATGGCTGAGACGCCAGGTCGGATCGAGCAGACCCGGCGGCACCTCGACTGTTTCGAGCTTCTGTTCTCCGTTGGGCCGATCCGGAGATATGCCTTCGGCAAGCTGCGGCTTGGCATCGATGTCGACCGACGCCGCTATGAGCGCTTCGATGATCGGATCCGGCGGTGCGCCGACCGCCCCGGCTGCGGTGGGATCGACGACCTCGAGGATGCCGCGCATCCTCCAATGGTTGGGGCTGCACCAGGTATTGCAGTAATAGGTGTAGACGCCGGGTGAATCGGGTGTGAGCGTGACCTCTCCGACGTGGCCGGGGTCGATCTGACCCAGGTCGATATCGAGGCCCGGCCCAATGGCGATTCCATGTGCAACGTCGTCGGCTGCGAATCGTAGCGTGATCGTTTCCCCGACCCCCACCCGGATGAGGTCGGGCGAAAATCCGCCGTTTTCGGGAACTAAGGCGGCGATATCGACGACTCGATGATCGGCGAGAGCGGGACGAAGCCAGTACTGATATCCGACTATCGACGCGGGGATGCCGGCGAGAACGAGGACGAGAACGACCAGCGCCGCCCGGTTGCCCATCTTCCCCGTCATCCGAGATACAGCCACAGCAGGGCCAACGTACAGGCGAGCAGGAATACAGCAACCGGGGAAGTCGCTTGCATCGTTGTGGCCCCTGATGGGTCGTGGCGGAATCCGACCCGCAAACTGGTGCGGACGCTGAAGATGAGGCCACAGAGGAGAATCACCGCCTGAATTCCCGGTGCGGTGCTGGACAGATACGGAGTCCACCCGGCCTCTCGCGTTCCGAACAGGTTCCATCCCCACCCGAGCGGATCTGAGATTGCGGCCAGCGCATAGCTCCCATTGGTCAAGGCGAACCCGACGCTGAAGGCGATCCAAGAGGCAAGGCCCAGCGGGATCAGCGCATGGGCATACTCGTTGAACGCCTGGCGGATGGTCAAGCCGCTACATGATCGTTTCTGTCCTCGGGATACGGCCAGCCAGAAGAGGCCCGGCATGACCACCAACGTGACGGCGAGGAAGCCAGCCGCATAGATGAGCCATCCTCCTAATGACTCGATGCCCGCCCATGCCTTGACCGTCGCCCAAGGTCCGAACAAGACCGCCGGGTAGATGATCGAGCAGGTGAGCATGATGAGCGCCTTGAACGCCTCGTCGATTCGCTTGCCGCGCACCGGCTTGCCGAGATCAGTCCCGGGCCGCCGCAGATTCACCACGACATTGTCCATCGTGCACGTTTTCAGACACTCGGTGCAGAATCCACAGTCGAGATTGCGATCGAGTTTCCCGGGATAGACCATCCACGGACACCCGTATCCGTTCTCGTTTCCGGTAATGCAGTCCTTCGACCGGTGATCGACGCATACCTGAGCATCACGTACGCGCAGTTCGACGGGGGCGACCATCGAGTAGAGCCCGATGAACCCTCCTATCGGGCACACGTATTTACAGAACGTGCGTTTCTCGAAGAGCAGACTCATGCCAACGGCCGTTCCCGTCAGTCCGACAATCACCGCAGCCGACACCGACGGCCGGGTGAGGATGATCGTTGAAAACAATGCCAGCATCAGGAAACCGGCATTCTGCAACCACATGTTGCGAAGTCGACGAGGCCAGCGCAGGCCCAGCGTTCGCAGTTTCGCCACCCCACCGATGATGCCTCGACGTTGGATCCATTCACCGGGCGCGGGTATCGGGCACACGGTGCACCAGAAACGGCCTAGACCGGGCACCAGCAGCACCATCAGCAAGGCCCACCAGACGATCCATACGAACACGATGCCGAAGTTCCTATTGCCGGCCGATGTTCCCAGCAGACCGGCGGTCACCGCCAGCGCAAACGGAGCGAGGAGGAGCAACATCAATACCGGCTGAAAAGCTCGAGATAGCACCATCCTTCGGAGCCGCGGCATCCGGCCGAGAACATCGAAACGCTTCTCATCAGTCGGGGATTCCCGCGACATCGTCTTCATGCCATCCGCCGCTTTCGTGCGCCCAGCAACACGGCTGCCGCCGCAACGACCGCGAGAGCGCTCGCTCGCCACACGGGTTCGTTTGGGCCGACGACCAGCTCGCCGATCATGAACGGGTGAAGCGGGCCGCAGGCAACGGAGCATCGATAGCGGAACTTGCCCGATCGGTCGGCGGTGAAAGTGAACTTCTGTGAGATGCCGGGCTCAACCCTGGAGTCGATTTCGTACCCGTCCAGGAAAAAGCCATGAACAACATCTGAAGCGTTGAGTGTCACGTTCACCGTGTCACCTCGATTGATGTTCAGACGAGGCGGCGAATACTCGAACTGAGAAGCATCGATGACGACATCGCGAGAGTGCGGTGTGTGAAACGTCGGGATCGGAACCAGCAGAACGGCCAAAACCACGAGCAGGAGGATGACACGCCGGGCGGTTATCGGTCGTCTCTGGTTCTCTGACATCGTCGATGGCCTATGTGGACGGCATCGGGGTGGGCGTCGCCGGGCCGAACCGCCCGTAACGTCCGTCTACGAACTGCCGTATCTCGGTGGGAGACTTGCCGTCGGCCGTCAGTCGCATCACGTCTTGCGCGATGTCCACACAAATCCCACACCCGGTTGCATGGTCATCGAAGGTGATAATGCCGTCCACCGCGACATCTTTGATGAAGCAATCGAGATTGCTCTCATGCCCCATCGACCCACAACCGCAGTAACACGGCTGGTGAGAGAGGTCTTCAGGATGGGCTATGGCGAACAAGTAGGCCTCCTGGACGCTGCTCGGTGCGTACTGGGTGAAATCCGGAAGCATCGACTCGTCGGCGAGGTCCATCTCGTGACTCGAATTGCACGCGGACAGGCCCACCCCCGAAACGACGAGCAAAAGGGCCAGGATCAACACATTCCTCGTTGGCATAGATATCCCTCTGTGTTCGCTAAATTGTCTGGATCCTGCCGATATATGTGTCGGTGCGGATCTCACTGGGTCCAGTTCGAGAGTATGACTATCTCCCGGTCCGGTTCGGCCGGATCATTGGTGGACAAGTGGAGGCGAAAGTCGTGGGGGCCGTCCATCCCTGCATGCATCGAGAACGCAACGGCAACCGTCGTCGATTCGCCGGGGTTGAGGACCATCGAACCGATGGTCGGAGTAGGCGGTCAGCACCCATCCTTTAGCTCGACGAATGGTTCCTCTGCGAACAAAAGCACGGCGTCGCCGGTGTTGGTGACCTCAAACGAAGCCTCGACCATCTGATTGAACGGAACATCGCCAAAGTCCACAAAGTCGGAGTCGAGCTGAAGCACCGGCGTGCCGGATGTGTCGACGAGCGCCTCCGACCGCACCGAATCCTCTCCGCGAGTCGCGCTCAAGGCCACTACAACAAGGCCGGCAATCGATATCCCGGTGATAAGTAGAGAGCGGGCGCCGGGCCGCCGTGACTTTGATGTCTCACGTGGCTTCGATGTTCGATTTCTGCTCATGTGTTTCCCCCTCCATGTCGTTATCAGCAACCTTGATCAATGATTATCAAACGAACTGATGACAATTAGGACGGCACAAGTCCCTACGGGACAGAAAAGGTCCTAAAGCCTTCATAGGTTCACAAGGCTCAAGCATGAGGCAGCCGCAGCGTGAACGTCGATCCGCGTCCGGGGCCGGGAGATCGGGCCGTGATATCTCCAGCATGTCGTCTGGCGATGGCCCGGGCGATCGTGAGCCCGATGCCACTCCCGCCCGGTCCGCTGTGATCGGCCCTGTAGAACCGCTCGAAGACGGCAGTTGCTTCTTCAGGCATCAGCCCGCGACCGGTGTCGGCGACTTCGACAATCGCATCTGCTCGCTCTGCGCTGACGGCAACCGAAACGGATCCACCCGGTTCGGTATATGCCAGAGCATTGCCGATGACGTTGGTGAGAACCTGCAATAGCCGATCTGCATCTGCCGAGACCGTGACTGTATCCGATGGGACGATCACGAGCTGCACCTCTTTGGCCCTGAATTGGACGGCCAGGTGGTCGGCGACCGTGTCGACGAGATCGCCGAGATCGAGATCGTTCACGACCAGCGGAAGGGCGCCTTCCTCGGCCCTGGACACCTCACTCAAATCCTCTGCAAGTCGCTTTAGCCGGCGTACCTCCCGATCCGAAGCAACGAAGATCTCATCACTGGGTTCGAATACTCCGTCCAGCAGTCCTTCCAGGTACCCCTCTATCGTCGCCAGCGGAGTCCGGAGCTCGTGAGCCACTTCTGAGATGAGCCGGACTCGCCTCTGTTCGGTGGTGTCCAGCGCTTCTGCCAGCGCGTTGACATCCTGAGCCAACGCGGCCAGCTCCACCTCATTCGGAGGATCGACCCGCTGGTCGTAGGCGCCTTCGGCCAGTCTCCGGGTTGTGTCCCGAATCGATTGAATCGGGGCGAGGATTCGCCAAGTTGCGTATCCGCTGACGGCCAGCGCCGCAACAGCCGCCACCGCCAGGGAAACCGCCAGCCCCCGCCGCATCGAGTTTTCGAATGCATCTTGCAGACCCGCGTCCAAGCTCGTCGTGAGGAACCCGGAAGTGGAGTCCCCCATCATGCCCCCCATCATGTCCGCCATGTCCGGGTCGGCCATCATCTCGTTCATCTGCTGGATATCACCTGCGAAAAACGAGGGTGCGACGAGTTCGGTCACAGTGACCAGGGCGACAGCGCCGATCACGAGAACGAGCAGTTGGGCGGCCAGCATGCGGGTCCAGAGACTGCCGAACAGCTTCTTCATCTCTTGACTCCAACGAACTTGTAGCCGACGCCCCGGACGGTGGCGATGAACGACGGATCCAATGGGTCGTCGCCGAGCAGCTTGCGGAGATTCGATATATGGACATCAACGGCCCGATCGACACCCACATAATCCCAGCCCCACACTTCTTCCATGAGTAGCTCGCGGGAGAACACCCGGCGCGGCGCCCGGGCTAGGGCGAGTAACAGATCGAACTCGAGTGCGCTGAGGTCGAGTAGTTGTTCACCCAACGACACCTCCCGGCTGGATACGTCGATCGCCAAGCCCTCAAATTCCAAGAGCTCTCCTCCACCCGGCTCCGGCGCGTTCGAGGTCCGTCTCAACACGGCCCCGATACGGGCGACCAACTCCCGGGGGGAGAAAGGTTTCGAAACGTAGTCATCGGCACCGACCGTCAGGCCGACAACCCGGTCGACCTCTTCTACGCGTGCGGTAAGCATGATGACGGGAACCTCCGATGACGAACGCAATCGTCGAAGGACCTCAAATCCGTCTATGCCGGGCAATCCAACGTCGAGTACGACGAGATCCACCCGGCGCGTGAGCGCCAGGTGGAGACCCTTCTCGCCGTCCGCCGCCTCTATCACTTCGAAGCCGTCTGCGGCCAGATATGAGGACAGCATGGAGCGCAGGTCGCGTTCGTCGTCGACTATGAGTACTCGTCGTTGCATCAGTTGGAGAATGGTAGGAGCGATTGGTTTTCTAGCGTCTGGGAAAGGCCCGGGTCGCCTACCCGTTGCCCATCATTCCGGATCCGACGGAACCCATCCCGAACCCGCCCGGACCGGGTGTGGGAGTCCCCGGTGACGTGTCAGATTCGACAGCCGGCTCATCCTGGTCGCCCCACATGGAGTCGTGGATGTCGTTCATCCATGAGACGTCATCCGACGAGGTGCCGTCGCCCCACATCGAGTCGTGCATATCCATCATCCATGACGCCTCGTCCGGAGAGAGCCCATCCGGGAGAGTCCCATCCGAGTCCCCCCACATGTAATCGTGCATGTCATTCATCCAGCCATACCGGCCTTCGAACGATTCGCCGGCCGGACCGGAGGAGGCCTCTTGGTCACCTGCCGAAGAGCTGACCGCTTGTGCCACTGCAGGCACGGCCACGACGGCTGCCAGGGCGATTCCCAATACCAGTGTTCTCTTGTTCATTCTGCTCAGTTCCTTTCTAATTCGGTCTTCGTCGACCGGTATGTGTCTGAATCGATTTCTCCGCGAGCGAACCGCTCTTCGAGGATTTCGAGGGCTCCGGGCCGCTGCGTGCGGCGGGTGCCGGCATTCGCCGTCACGACCCACACGAGCGTTCCGAGCAGGATCAGCCACATCAGGCTGCCCCACCACATTCCGTATCCCCAGATCATTTCGTTTGCTGCTCCTCTTCTTGTTGTGTGTATTTGTAACCCACGAACATTCAGCTACCTGCGGGCCAAACGTAAAGCTTTGGTAATGCCTGTTTCCCGGTCGGCGGGCGAGCTTTTGAGCGACTTCGGTTCCCGGTGTGGCAGGAACTGCCGTAGGGTTTCGGCATGGCCGACATCACATATCGCCGGCGAGGCGAGTTCCGGAACGATGAAGTGAACGAACAGCACGCGGCTGCGTGTGAGCATCAGCTGACTGATGACGACCGGCGCAACCTTGCGAAACGGCACAGCCTCGATTCAGCCACCGCTCCGGTCGGTGCGAACCTCGCTGGGCTGCAGTGAACGTGCTGCTCACGACGACACGAGGTATCCGATTCCCGGCATTCGTTATCGGACTGGTTTTGATCGTTCTGGCCGGGTGCGCCGATTCCTCCGCCACCGATACCCCGGCAGGGTCTACGGGTGATCCCGATCTAATTGCCGCCGGCGCTGATCTGTATGCAGCGAACTGCGCAGCGTGTCACGGGGCCGACCTGCGGGGCACCAACAGGGGCCCCTCGCATCTATCTGAAGTCTATGAGCCGAACCACCACAGTGACGCTGCGTTCATCCTGGCAGCCCGCCGGGGAGTGTCTGCGCACCACTGGTCGTTTGGGTCGATGCCGCCTATAGAAGGGCTCACCGACGCAGACCTCGAGGCCATCGTCGCTTTCGTGCGGGAGACGCAACAGAGTGAGGGATTAGAACCATATTCTCCGTGATCGGCGCAGGTTCGCCGCGTTGAGTGGAAATTGGTGGGACTCCGGACAATGAGAACGAGTTAATAGTGGCGATGTGGGACCGGCGCCCCGTGCAACTCGCCCATTTGAACGGGGTCCGCTGATCCTCGAGGACCGATTGTCTGGCACCTGGCCGGATCGGTGCACTCGGCCGGGTCGAGCCGGCGGGCACGCCGAGTCGAGCGGCCGACCAGTGGTGAACGGCGTAGCGTTGTGAGTATCGGCTCGCGAGCGCAGGGAGGCTGCCATGGGGTTCGAGACCATCGCCCATAGAATCCTGACGACCGGCGCGGAACGTGGCAACGCGGCTGCGTACGCGG
>JAHEDM010000077.1 GCA_024641205.1 Actinomycetes bacterium | reverse complement strand
TGGCGATTCGGGCGGTCGAAGTCTTCCCGTTGCTGCCCGTGATGTGGATGATCGGGTACGCCTCATGAGGGTTGGCGAGCATTTCGAACAACTCCCCGATCCGCTCGAGGCCCGGTTTGAATCCGAGGTCGATGTGACCATCGAGGAAAGCGACAGCGTCTTCGTACGTCTTGAGGGCTTTCATCTCACTCGCCCAGCTCCGTCAATTGGGCCTCGAGCTTGTCGACCAACCCCGTCAGCTCATCAGCCTTGGCTTGTTCCCTTGCAACCACTTCAACGGGTGCCTTCTCCAGGAATGATCCGTTGGCTAGTTTGCGCCTTGCCTGGGACAGATCGCCCAGGACGGCTTCCAATCGCCTCTCCAGTCGGGCCCGTTCAGCTCCGACGTCGATCAGACCCGCCAGCTTCACATAGCCCTCCAACGACCCGGCCAGGATCCTGGTGAAACCGGTGGCGGCGGGTGCGGAAGCAGCGAATTGCGGCCGAGCGGCGGCAAGCGCCTCGAGCTGCTCGCTCCACCAGGGCTCTGCCAACCCGTCCGGATCGAGCACGGTTACCGTCAACGGCGCCCGAGGAGCGAGCCCGTGCTCGGCTTTGAAACGGCGGATCCCGGTTACCAATTCCTGAAGAGATTCGACACCTGCAACCGCTCCGGGATCGGGCGGATCGGGCCAGCGAGACCCCGCCAGCAGGTCGGTGCCGACCAGAATGCTCCAGAGTTCTTCGGTGAGAAACGGGATCGCCGGATGGAACAGCTTGAGCAGATCACGGAGAACCGTGCCAAGCGTCGCCCGGGTAGCGGATGCGGCAGCCGGGTTGCGAAGCGGTGCCTTGGCCATCTCCAGGTACCAGTCAAAAACCTCCGACCAGGCGAAGTTATACAGCAATCCGTAGGCATCGGAAAAGCGGTAGAGATCGCACAACTCATCGAAACGTTTGGTCACACCGGCGAGCCGGTGCAGAATCCACCGATCGATTGGCCCTGGGTCCTCGGGGTAGCCACCGTCGACCGGAACGGATCGTGGATCGAGGTGATGGAGAGCAAAACGAATGGAGTTCCAGATCTTGTTGCCAAACTTGCGAGCCCCGACGACCCATTCGATATCGAACGGAACGTCGTGGCCGGGCGCGGCTGCCTGAATGAGCGCCAGCCGGAGAGGGTCGGCACCGTGTTCGTCGATCACGTCGAGGGGATCGATGGCGTTGCCGATGGACTTGGACATCTTCCGGCCGGAGGCGTCGCGCACCAGGCCGTGGATGACGGTGTCGGCGAAGGGAGCCTCGTCCATGAAATACAGGCCCATTTGCATCATCCTGGCCACCCAGAAGTAGATGATGTCGAAGCCGGTGATGAGGACCGCATTCGGGTAAAAGCGGTCGAGATCGTCGGTACGGTCGGGCCACCCGAGGGTAGAGAACGGCCAGAGGGCCGACGAGAACCAGGTGTCCAAGACGTCTTCGTCCTGGCGAAGTGCCGCTCCTCCGCACGCTGAACAGGAATCGGGGTCCTCCCGGGCAACGGTAGTTGCGCCGCAGTCCTCGCAATACCAGGCGGGGATGCGATGGCCCCACCAGATCTGACGGCTGATGCACCAGTCGCGCAGATTCTCCATCCAGTGGAAGTAGTTCTTCTCCCATCGCTGAGGAATGAAGCTGGTTCGTCCGTCCCGAACGGCCTCAATGGCCGGTGTGGTGAGGTCCTTGACGGCGACGAACCACTGCAGGGACAGAAACGGTTCCACGACCGTCCCGCAGCGATAGCAATGCCCGACGCTGTGATGATGCTCCTCAATACGGTCCAGGTACCCGCCCTTGCGAAGCGCGTGTTTCACGGCCTCTCGAGCTTCGAATCGGTCCATACCGGCGAAATCTCCACCTTGGCGAGTGACGATCGCCCGTTCGTCGAAGATCTTCACTGCTTCCAGACCGTGCCGTTCACCGATCTCGAAGTCGGTCGGGTCATGGGCGGGTGTCACCTTCACGGCGCCGGTGCCAAATACCGGATCAACGGCCGCGTCTGCGACGATCGGAATCTCTCGGTTGACAAGCGGCAGCCTCACCGACCGCCCCACCAGGTCCCGGTAGCGTTCGTCGTCCGGGTGGACGGCCACTGCGGTGTCCCCCAGCATGGTTTCGGCCCGGGTGGTCGCCACCGTGACTCCCCCCGCGCCGTCGACGAACGGGTAGGTGATATGGACGAGTTCACCAATGTCATCTTCATACTCGACTTCGATTTCGGCGATGGCGGTCTCACAACGCGGACACCAGTTGATGATGCGGTTGCCCCGGTAGATCAGGCCATCGTCGTAAAGGCGGACGAAAACCTCCCGCACGGCTTTGCTAAGCCCATCGTCGAGAGTGAACCGCTCGCGAGACCAGTCGACCGAATCGCCGAGCTTGCGCATCTGCAGGCTGATCCGATCGCCGTACTGCTCCTTCCACCGCCACACCGCTTCGATGAATGCCGGTCGACCCATCTCGTGCCGATCGGTTCCCCGACTGGCCAAATCCCGCTCGACTACGTTCTGGGTGGCGATCCCGGCGTGATCGGTGCCCGGAAGCCACAGAGCGGCCGCTCCTTGCATCCGCTTCCTACGCACGATGACGTCATGGATCGTGTGGTTGAGGGCATGCCCCATGTGGAGAGAACCCGTCACATTGGGCGGCGGAATCACCATACAGAAAGGCTCGCCGTCGGGGTTGTGTTCGGGCCGGAAGACCCCGGCCTTCTCCCACACGTCGTACCAATCTGCCTCAACTGATTGCGGATCGTAGGTTTCGTTCATCGCATGTTCGCCCACAGCGGTTCCATCCAATCAGGACAATTGCAGGCCAGGGAGCCTACCGCTATCAGCACCTTGGGCCGGGATTCCAGATTCAGAAATCGATGTCGTAGAAATCGACGCGTTGCTGCCATTCCTGAGCCACGATCACGTCTGGTTCGCGGCGACGGATGGCGAGCACAAGGAGTCCGCCCAGCGCGACCAGGGCGAAGGCTACGCCTCCCATATTGCCGTCCGCGATCCCGGTGAATGGCAGCGTTTCACTGCTGCCTGCCACGGACGATCCGGGAGCCGTTATGGATGTGCCGAGAACGTCCGATCTCCCGGTGGTCGTGGTCTCCCCGGCAGCAGATACATCCGTCCCGCCGCCCGGGTTGTTGGACGTGTCCGTTGTATCCCCCGAGACACCAGTCAAAGACGAGCCGCCAACGATTGAAGATGACGAAGATCCGGCCGTTGTCGTGGTGGTCGTCGGGTTGAACGGCGGGCAGTCGATCTCCACATCGAGCCCGGCCGAAAAGACCCGATCTGCGCCCAGGGTCAAGGTCACCGTGATCGTTTCGCCCAGGGTGATCTCCCCGCCCGAAAACACCGTCCCGAAAGCCGTGTTCTCCACGTCGAGAATCTCAACATCAGTCGTTGAGCTGATGAGAAGGTCGGAATCCGGGTGTTCAGAGTCCTGGTTGCGAGCCACGGCCGTGACCCGACACACCTCTCCCTGACTTTCCGTCGGCACGTCGACCGTGTCGAGAACATGCTGAGAGCCTTCAGCGCCTTTGATAACGGTCTCAACAGGAATGGTGATGTCGACCGTTGCCGCCAACACCGGAACAACTCCGATCAGCATTGCAACCAGAACCAGAGCAGAAAAGCGGCGCATGGCTCGATTGCGAGTCGTCGATGCTCGGATGACCGTGAGCGCCCCTCTAATTCGGTGATTTTGTTTCCGCCTCATGTTCCCAACCCTTCAGGGCCGGGCCGGTCTCACCATTGGCTCACCACGACTCAGGTGACCGCATATCGAGTCGTGGGTCTCCGCCTCCCTGCACCGCAAGTGACAGTGCCAGCAGCGCTTACGGTAGCGCTTCGATCTACGAGAATCGCGGTCATTCACCCCGAAGTGGTCCAATATATTCGCGAAATGGGTCGCTCGACCCAACCTCGTTCACGCAGAGCGCTCGTGCGGCTCCGCATTGAGCTCATGGATGGAGATGAGAGTCGGATTGACCCGTTCGGCAACCACCCGCTCGTCGATAGAGACTCGCCCAATGTCGGATCGGGAGGGAAGGTCATACATGGTGTTGAGTAGCACCTCTTCAAGAATGGCCCGCAGCCCGCGCGCCCCGGTCCCGCGCCGTAACGCCTGATCGGCAATGGCTTCGAGGGCACCGTCGGTAAAGGCCAGTTCAACCCCATCGAGTTCAAAGAATTTGGTGTATTGGCGCACAAGGGCGTTCTTGGGCTCCCTCAAAATCCGGATGAGAGATTCCCGATCCAGATCGTCAACGGTCGCCACCAGCGGCAAACGGCCCACAAACTCGGGAATCAGCCCGAACTTGATCAGATCCTCGGGAAGAGCCTTGGCCAGCAGCTCGCCCGACCGGCCTTCCGAACGTCCCCGAATGTCGGCGCCGAACCCGATAGCCCGGTTCCCGACCCGGCGGCCGATCAGGTCCTCCAGACCGGCAAAAGCGCCCCCGACGATGAACAAGACGTTGGTGGTATCGATCTGGATAAATTCCTGATGGGGATGCTTGCGACCTCCCTGCGGAGGCACCGAGGCAACCGTGCCTTCGAGGATCTTGAGAAGAGCTTGCTGAACCCCCTCGCCGGAAACGTCGCGCGTGATAGATGGGTTTTCCGCCTTGCGGGCAACTTTGTCGATCTCGTCGATATAGACGATCCCGGTCTCGGCTTTCTTGACGTCATAATCGGCGGCCTGGATGAGTTTGAGCAGGATGTTCTCCACATCCTCTCCCACATAGCCGGCCTCCGTAAGGGCCGTGGCATCGGCAATCGCAAACGGGACGTTGAGCATTCGAGCCAGCGTTTGAGCCAAGAGGGTCTTGCCGCAGCCGGTCGGGCCCACGAGCAAGATATTGGATTTCTGAAGCTCTACCTCGTCCTTGGGTTGGACACCCGCCCGGACCCGTTTGTAGTGGTTGTATACGGCGACCGAGAGGACCTTTTTGGCACGGTCCTGGCCAACCACATAGTCGCCGAGGAAGGCGTAGATTTCCTTCGGTTTAGGAAGCTCGGCAAAGGTAATCTCTTCGGTCTCGGAGAACTCTTCTTCGATGATCTCATTGCAGAGTTCGATGCACTCATCGCAGATATAGACCGCGGGCCCGGCGATGAGCTTCTTGACCTGCTTTTGAGATTTGCCACAGAAGCTGCACTTGAGCAGATCTCCGCCCTCACCGAATTTGGCCACGTTCAGTCCTCCTTGCCACCCGCAACAGCGGCGAGTTCGCGATGGGAAAGAATGGCATCGACGATGCCGTAATCTCGTGCTTCATCGGCCAGCATCCAGAAGTCGCGTTCGGTGTCCAGCGTTACCTTCTCGAGGCTTTGACCGGTGTGCTCGGCAAGGATCCCGTTGAGCTGTTCACGCATCTGCATGATCAACCTGGCCTGAATCTCGATGTCGCTGGCCTGGCCTTGAGCACCGCCACTCGGCTGATGCAACATGATGCGAGCGTGAGGCAGCGCAAACCGCTTTCCCTTTTCGCCTCCCGACAGGATTACGGCGGCTGCGGAAGCCGCCATCCCCATACACACCGTCGCAACCGCCGGCTTGATGTACTGCATCGTGTCATAGATCGCGAACAGCGAGGTGATCGAACCGCCCGGAGAGTTGATGTACAACATGATGTCTTTGTCAGGATCCTCACTCTCGAGATGCAGAAGCTGCGCCATGATCAGGTTCGCAACCGTGTCGTCGATCGGAGTCCCCAGGAAGATGATGCGGTCCTTGAGCAACCGGCTGTAGATATCGAACGCCCGCTCGCCCCGACTGGTCGACTCAACGACGGTGGGGACCAGGTAGTTCTCAAGATTCAAGCTCATGGTTCGACAGTCTCCTCTTCGTCGTCTTCCGGGGTGCTGAGGTCGATTCGGTTGCCGGACTCATCTACGGGCACGGCAGACTCCAAGAGCACCTCGAGGGCCTTGCGTTTCAGGATATCACCCATTACCGCCTTCTCCTGGACACTTTCCGCGAACTCGGCCCGGTACTCGTCGACCTCCCGGCCCGCCTGCCCGGCGAGGGCAGTAACGATTTCATCTAACTCTTCCGGAGATGCCTCAAACCCGGCCGCTTCAGCCACCGCCTCTAGCAAGAGATCGGTACGAACGTTGCGATCTGCCTGGTTGCGCAAGTCGTCGACGAAGACTTGCTGATCCTGGCCGGTCACTCGAAGGTAGTCGGCGATGCTGATCCCTTGACCTTCCAGCTGGTGAGCCAATCGATGCAGGGTGTTCTCCATCTCGGCGTCAATGATCGCCTCTGGGATCAGAATGTCGATCTCGGCGAGAAGCGACTCCAAAACTCTGGTCTGAAGCTCGTTTCGAGCGATGCCGCGCTTGACCTCTTCGATCTGCTTGCTCAGTTCCTTGCGCAGCTCTTCTACCGTCGCGAATTCGGTGACCTCAGCCGTCCACTCGTCCGTCAGATCGGGCAGAACCTTCTGCTTCACTTCCTTGACCAGCACTTGCATCGTGACATCCTGACCGGCCAGGTCTCCGAAACCCGTCGGAAGCGGTGCATTGAACTTGACGATGGCCCCGGGGGCCGAGCCGGGAAGCTCGGCATCCAGACCTTCAACGAACGAACCGGACCCGACTTCGTACAGCAAGTCGTTGGCGACAGCCTCTTCGACGGGCTCACCGTTGCGCGTCGCGCTGAGGTTGATGGAAACAAAATCACCCTCGCCGGCCGGGCGATCCACCGCTTCGAGTTCGGCAAACTGATCGCGCAGCCGGTTGAGCTGGCGCTCGAGCTCCTCTTCGGTGGGTTGAGGCTGAGAAACCTCAATTTCCAACCGCTCGTATGAGGGCACATGATCAAGAACCGGCCACATGGTGACCTTGACCTCGACCTCGAGACCGGTCTCGATGTCTTTCATGTTCTCAACTTGAGGTGGAACCGCCGGGCGCACATCGACCTCTCGGAGAGCATCGGCCACGAGCTTCGGTAGCACATCGTCAATCGCTTCGCTGCGGAGACGTTCGGTTCCGACGGTGGCCTCAACAATCCGCCGCGGCGCTTTGCCCGGGCGGAATCCCTTGATCTTGAGTTCTTTGGACAGGCGGCGAGCCGCTTGCGATTTGGCAGCTTCAAGGTCCGCTTCGGCTACCTGCAACGTAAGCAGCTTCTCGAAGGGACCGGCGTCCGTGACATTCGTGTTCAACTACATACCTTCCTTGATCAGGAACGGGCGCGCTCGCACCGTCGATTGGGGTGACCGACGGGCTTCGAACCCGCGACCTCCGGGACCACAACCCGGCGCTCTAACCAAACTGAGCTACGGTCACCATGTGCGAACCGGCGGGCGCCCCCGGGAGGATTCGAACCCCCGACCAAGAGCTTAGAAGGCTCCTGCTCTGTCCTCTGAGCTACGGGGGCAGACTATTCATCACGACCCGGCCCGCCGTGTCTACCTTACGGTCCGCAGAGCGGGTGAAGGGAATCGAACCCTCATAGCCAGCTTGGAAGGCTGGAGCTCTACCATTGAGCTACACCCGCAACACCGGCCGCACAGATTAGTGCAACCGGTCATGTGTCGGGCTGGCCGGATTTGAACCGGCGACCCCCTGCTCCCAAAGCAGGTGCGCTGCCAAACTGCGCCACAGCCCGAGTCGATGCCTCCGGCATCGGGTACAAGGTACTAGGTACCAGGCGACCTGCACCAGTCAAGCCCGGTTTCCGATGTCGTCCCGGCCGGGGCTAACCTGCTTTCGGGTCGCTAGCTCAACCTGGCAGAGCAACTGACTCTTAATCAGTAGGTTGTGGGTTCGAATCCCACGCGACCCACGTAGCGCATGTGCGTCGATGGCCCGGCGCCGTCACAACAGGCGCCGGGGATCTCCCGTCCCCTCATCGCGGGCGTAGCCGAATTGGCATAGGCGCCAGACTTAGGATCTGGTGGGCGTAAGCCTGATGTGGGTTCGAGTCCCACCGCCCGCACGCCGGTCGCTTCGCGACCTAACGGAGTTTGCCTCGCAAACTCTCATACTCGACGCTTCCGTGGTCCGTCGTGATGTGGTGTCTAGTCGGGCGCGTCCGCTGCAGACTACAAAAGGCTAGATCCTGCGGAGCTTGTCGGCCAGGGCGCGCAGCGCCCGGCCCCGGTGGCTGATGGCGTTCTTCTCAGCCGCGGCCAGCTCCGCCAGTGTCCGGCCACCCACGTCGAATACCGGGTCGTAGCCGAAACCCGTATCGCCGCGCGGAGGATCGATGATTGACCCTTCGAGCACGCCTTCGGCAACGATCTCCCATCCACCGGGCGCGACCAGCGCCATCACCGTCCGGAAACGTGCCGACCGGTCCGATTGTCCCGCAAGCTGTTCGAGCAAAGCCCGGACATTGTCGGCGTAGGAAGCTTTCTCCCCCGCGAACCTTGCACTCCGTATCCCCGGTGCTCCATCCAGAGCGGCAACCTCGAGCCCCGTGTCGTCGGCGAGGCACGGCAACCCGGTGATCGCGGCCACCGTTCGTGCCTTCAAGAGGGCGTTCCCTTCCAGGGTCGGTTCGGTTTCTTCAATGTCCGGCCAATCAAGGCCGGCGACTATCTCCTTGACCAACCCGAGGCCCAACAGGACAGCCTCGATCTCGCCGAGTTTGTCCTCGTTCTTGGAGGCGACGACCAGGCGCTCGATCCTCACGGGGCCACGGCCTGCTTCTGCAAGGAGAACAATTCCTGGATGCCTTTGGCCGCAATATCCAGCATGGCATCGAGCTCATCCCGGGTGAATGGTGCTCCCTCGGCCGTCCCTTGCACCTCGACGAGCAGACCGCGACCGGTCATGACCACGTTCATGTCGACATCTGCGGCCACATCGTCAACGTATTCGAGATCCAGCAAAACATCCCCGGCCACGTTGCCAACGGAAATCGCAGCCAGGAAATCGTGGATGGGATTGGTCCCCAGGCGACCCGTCGCGACCGCTTCCGAAAAAGCATCGTGCATAGCGATCCAGGCCCCGGTGACGGCCGCGGTCCTCGTTCCGCCATCAGCCTGGAGCACATCACAATCGACCCG
>JAHEDM010000076.1 GCA_024641205.1 Actinomycetes bacterium | reverse complement strand
CCCGGCACCCGCCAGTACCGGTTCCTGCGAGATGAGATCATCGAATGGCTGCGGTCGGATGAGACACGGATAACCCTAGGTTGAGCGCCTCATTTGTTGAGGCCGAGGTGACGGCGAAATCGTCCAGCATGCGGACTTTGTGCGGACTCCTGGAGGACTCGAGAACCCTCAATCAGCGCAACGGAACGCAGAACTCCAATGAAAGCTGGACCTTCTCTGGTGGGCCCGGCAGGACTCGAACCTGCGACCTACGGATTATGAGTCCGCTGCTCTGACCGACTGAGCTACGGGCCCCACCACGGAGGAGTGTAGGAGTTGTCACTCGCCCTACCCAATGATCAAGCTGCGCAGACCTCCGCCTTCCTAGCCTGCGGCGGCCGGTTTCCCGTCGGAACCAAGACGATCATCAGAGCGGCCCTTCCTTTCCTCCCGGACCTACCGGAGAACGGCAGAAGCATACGGTCGGGAGGAGTCCCGGAAGGATCAACCCCAGACCCGCCCTCCTCGGGAGCAGTAGTGTTCGCTTGCATGCAACACCAGGGACAAGGAGGGCAACATGGAAGATTTCACAGCGTCGACGGGTAGCAACGAAGGGTACATTCTGGCCGCCGAACGCGGGATTACGTCGGTTGCCGACGTCGTAGTAGCCAAGATGGCGGGGATGGCAGCTCGGGAGGTTGCCGGAGTACACGAAATGGGAAAGACCTTCGGCCGCCTTCTGGGACGGGTGCGAGCCGGGGAAACACTCACCCAGGGCGTGCACGTCGAAGTAGGCAAGCGAGAGGCGGCCATCGACCTCTCGATCGTGGTTGATTTCGGATTCTCGATCCCAGAACTGGCTCAGCAATTGAGAGACAACGTCATCAAGCGGGTAGAAAGCGGCACCGGCCTTCTCGTGAAAGAGGTAAACATCGAGGTCGTCGATCTCTTCGTCCCAACCGACCAAGAGCAGATACCGGTCGTTTCTCGGGTCGAATAGGGTGACTGTGGGACGAACGATTCTGCTCCGTGTGCTCGGCTTCCTCACCACTCTCACCGTGGGGATCGCGGCCGTCGCCCTGATCGCCTTTGGAATCGGTCGACCTATCCGCTGGCTCGATGGGGCGGTTTCGGACTTCTCATCCTGGGCGACCAGAACTCCGGAAGAGGGGGCTGCCATCCTCGCCGGGTTAGGCCTCGTGATCTTTGCGATCCTGTGCATCCCGGTTGTCATCCAGCCGACGGGGAGACGATTGCTTCGCCTCGAAGCAACTGCGGCCGGAGCGACAACGATCGATCTCGACTCGCTCGCCCGGACGCTGAAGAAGACGGTCACCAGCACGGTCGATTCCCAGATCGAGGTCCGGCATCGACGCCGGCGCATCGTGGTGACAACACCGTCGAGCCCAGACGACACCTACAAGATTGCAGATGAGGCCAGCGAGGCTATCGACAAAAGACTGAGGTCGCTGGGGTTGACCGAAGTCGCCTACTCAGTGGCCACCAGCAGAAAAGAAGCAAGGAGAGCACGGTGAGAGCACTCCAGCGAGCTTCGGCTCTGATCGCTTGGGTTTTCGTGCTGGCCATCGGTGTGCTGCTCGTGCTCGAGTCGACGGACCTGATTGATGGTTCATGGCGGCACTTCCTGGCCGACCTGGCGGGTTGGCTGGTTTCCCCTCCGGTAGCCCGCTGGGCGGCAGCGTTGCTTGGAGCGGGACTCGGGATGGTTGCGCTCATCTTGCTGGCTGCGCAACTCATGCCCTACCGGCTTTCGGTTCGACCGACAATCGTCGACAAGAGCCCGCAAGGGACGACGTCGGTTGGTGCGGCAGCCCAGCGACGGGGCGCAATCGAACAACTGTTACGGGTGGAAGGCGTGAAAGACGCCGTTCCGATCTCGCATCGGCGCCGGATCAAGGTACAAGTCGAACTTGCCGATGACGCTGAAGTATCCGACGTCCGCCGGAAGGCACGAGAGGTTCTCAACAACGAGTTCTGGTCCAGCCTCGGCATCGATCCAGTCCCGGTCGATGTCGTCCTGGTCATCGGCGACTCGTCATCGAAACTTTCTGCCCTCAGCCGTGAGCCTCAGGAGACGACATGAAGCGAAGCTCGATCGGGACCATCATCGGAGTAATCGCCGCGGTCATCTGGCACTGGCTGGGTGGAGAGGCTCTTCTGTGGGCCGCCATCCTGGGGCTCGTCGGCTTCGCCCTCGGGTCGATGCTCGACCGTCCAGGGGGATTGATCGCTTTCCTACAAAGGCTTGAACGCTGAGCCGTCCTACGGTCGCCGAAAGGCCGCTTCGACCCGCGCCACGGCTACATCCGAAGAGGCCGAGGACATGATCTCCTCGGCCGTCCCACCCAACAGCACGATTGATGTGGCGCCTGCGCCCCGGCTGGCAACCGTAACGAGATCGGCACCCCGTCTTCGGGCAGCTTCCCCAATGGCCTTGGCGGGCGGACCTTCGACGATCAGGTTGCGGACGGCGTCCCCCCACGGAGAGGTGAAGTGGTCGAGAGCAGCTTGAGCGCGAACCAAACGGTCGCGGGAACGCACTGCAGCATCCTGTTCAAAGAGGCGACTCTGGCCGAGGAGAACGTCGGAGCGGGCCGACAATGCGTACACAACAGTCAGCTCTGCGGCCGGGGCCAGCGCCAAGGCTAACTCGACGGCCTCCCTGGAGGGCTCTGAGAGGTCGACAGCGGCGACGACCCGCCGATACGGCACCCGCGGCTGCCTGCGAACGGCGAGCACATTGGAGCGAGCCTTGCGTGCCAGCCGCCTGGTCACCGGGCCAAGCTGGGCGGCATCGATCGATGAGGTTCCGGTGACGAGCAGATCGGCCTCCCGACCCAGGCGGGCCACCTGAGTCGACGGGGCGCCCCTGGTCACGTGAAAATCGATCGGAGCTGAGGTCCTGCCCGCCACCCAGTCGACAAGAGCAGCCGCAGCCGTATGCTGATGATCGTTCAAGAATCGTTCTTCGTCCTCGGACAGGAACGGATCTTCGCACTGCTCCAGGACGTGCAGCAATTCCAAGTGCGTTCCGAACTGTTCGGCCAGCAAGCGGGCTCGTTCGACCACACGCCGCCCAACGGGCGTGAGGTCGAACGCCGCCATGACCCGTCGCATCTCGACTCCTCCTCGTGCCGCCGGTACCTTAATGGCGCCTCGCGCGCTGCGGTCGAGCGGGTGCCCTATCGCCTACGCAAGGACGCCGGAGCTCCATCGGGTACCACCGGCCGGAGCGGCACCACCGGTTCCAACCGTTGATACGGTTCCCCGAGAGGGGGGCGCGGGTCGTCTTCACCCATATTGGGCCAAAGCGCAAGAGATCGTTCGGCCATGGCGGTAATGGTCAGCGACGGATTAGCGCCCAGATTGGCCGTAACGGCGGACCCGTCGATCACATGCAAACCCTCATGGCCATACACACGGTGGTAAGGATCGACAACGCCGGTCTCGGGCGAATCGCCGATACAGGCCCCTCCCAGCAGATGAGCCGTTACCGGAGTGTCGAGGACGACTTCGTTGATACTGCTCATAGGTGATCCACCAATCAGAGAGGCTGCTACCCGGGAAGCTTCGTTGCCGGCCGGGATATAGGTTGGGATCGGTTTGCCGGTCTCCTGCTCGGTCACCGGTCGAATCCCGAGGATTCCTTTCCGGAATCGCAAACGAAGGCTGTTGTCCAGGCTCTGCATCACCAGAAAGATCACCGACCGTTCGGACCACCGGTACACAGAGATCGAACGGAGGAACTGCAGCGGGTGCCGCAGGCAGACCGCTACGAATCGCATCCACCTCGGTGTGGTCCCACCTCCGTCGACAAGAACGGTTGCCAGAAGTCCCATGGCGTTGCTTCCGGCGGGGTATCGAACCGCCTCGATGTGGGTTTGCGGTTCAGGGTGGATCGAGGACGTGATCGCCACACCCTTCGAGTAGTCCACCGCCGTGGTGGAGGCCACCGCCCCGACAATCGTCTCCGAGTTGGTGCGAACGTGGTGCCCGAGACGTGGGGACAGATTGGGAAGCCGATCGTTCTCGCGGAGAGAATGGAGCAGCCGGGCGGTCCCCAACGTCCCGGCCGAAAAGATCACCTGTCTGGTCGTGAACGAGCGGGAGCGTTTGCGAAACCAGGCGCCGGGCCGTTCCGTTGATACCCGATACCCTCCCCTATCCAGCAGCTCGACGTCCACCGCCTGATGCTCGGGATGGACTACCGCTCCGTGTTTTTCGGCCAGGTACAGATAGTTCTTGTCCAGGGTGTTCTTGGCGTTGTGCCGACAACCCACCATGCACCCTCCGCATTCGATGCAACCCGTTCGGGACGGGCCCTCACCCCCGAAGTACGGGTCGGGCTCTTCGACCGCCCTCGCTCCAAAGTGAACGGCTACCGGGGTCAACGCGAAGCTCTCGGACACCCCGAAGTGATCGGCAACGGAGCGCAGTACACCGTCCGACGCGGATTCTTTGGGGATGCTGTGCACCCCGAGCATGCGTCGCGCCTGGTCGAAGTGGGGGGCCAATTCGGCCTCCCAGTCGGTGATGTGACCCCACTGGGGATCTCGAAGGGCAACCCCGTGCGGTTCGTAGCAGACGTTGCCCCACACCAGCGAGCCACCACCGACGCCGGAGCCGGATAGGGCCAGGACATGGTTGAGCAGGCTCAGTCGTTGAATCCCCCTCATTCCAAGTTTCGGAAACCACAGGAACTTCCGCAGGTTCCAATTCGAGGCAGGCAGAGAGCTCGCATCCCACCGCTTGCCGGACTCGAGGACTCCAACCCGGTAGCCCTTTTCGGTGAGGCGAAGCGCCGCCACACTGCCACCGAAGCCGCTGCCGATGACCACCACGTCATAGTCGGTGTTCGACCTCACCGCCTGGTCCTTTCGCCCGGCAACTCTGGGTGAATGCTACCGGTCCGCCCCCCTCAAGGCGCTCCGGACCATTATGGTGACGGGAGAATCGCTCGATGAGAGGGTCATGACCGACCTGCCGGCTACACCGGCCGAACTTCGCTACAGCGGACTTGCTGTTGTATCCCTCATACTGGGAGGGCTCTCAGTGCTGTGGCTTGTGTTCGGCGTGGCGTGGGGAATCTTTGGGTTCATAGCCGTCCTGGCCGGCAGACGGGCCAGAAAAGAGATCGACGTCTCACCCTGGAAGCTGGAAGGGAGAGCACTGGCCACAGTCGGGATGATCGCCGGCGCGTTTGGTTTCGCCACATCAGCTTTCCTGCTGATTGTCATTACGACCAACCCTCCAACCTGAAACGCGATCGGATTAGGCGCGACCGGCGGCCGCTTCTTCCTCGCGGGTACGCCCGGCCAGAATGATGAGATCCTCGTGAAGCTCGAACCAGACGCTGTGGTAACTATCCACCCGGGGAGAGGCGAGGTAGTCGTGGTCGCCACCGGCTACCAGTTTGGCGGCCCGATCCAGCCTTGTCGCATAATCGGCGAGACGGGCCAATCCGGCACTCAGGGATCTGAGCCACTCTGATGCTTCCCGATGCAGAGCATCGAATGCCTCGAGAACGGAAGCGTCGTGAGCCGCGTCGGTGTGGTCGTTCAAAATCTGTGTTCCCTTGAATTCACGCATCTGCCATCTGGTGACGACGTCCTTCATGCGCTGATCGAATGGCACAAGAGCATTGAGCGCGGCGGCCGCCTGCTCTTGCCCCCAGCTCTGACGATCGGCCGACATCATCTCCTGCCCAAAGGCCTTACCGTCGGCAGTCAATTGGAACATGCCGCCGATGAGTTCGGTCAAGCCATCGGCCGCCATCCGATTGAGAATGGCTTCGATTTCCTGCGGCGTCGTGGAAAACGCGGGCGCCAATAGGTCGGGCATCGCAAACCCTTTGACCAACAACGTCCGTGCTACATCCTCGATCGTGGGCAAGTCGGGAGTGATTGTCGGCTCGTCCGGGGCGGACATCGCGGCAGGTGCTTCGATCGGCTTCACGACATCTATTCCAAGTTCACCCGCCCAGGACAGGAGCTTCTCAGCCTCAGGTACCAAAGAAGCTCCGACCGACACGGCACCGGCGAACACCCGGCCACTGGCCCCATCAATCGTTATCACATCCCCGGTTGTGAAAGCGCGCTCGCCCATCGAAACTGCATCGCCGTCGACCCGCACTGCCGAGGCACCGACGACCGCGGGTATCCCCCAGCCTCTGGCGACGACCGCAGCATGGCTCGCCAGGCCGCCCGTGGTTGTCAGGATGCCAACCGCTTTGGCCATACCGTGCACGTCATCCGGAGACGTCTGGCGCCGGACCAAAATTACCTTCCGCCCCTCATCTGCGGCGGCCACCGCCGCATCCGGGGACGTCACGATCTCGCCGGATACCAAGCCAGGAGAGGCTCCCAGCCCCGTGGCCAATACCGCCGCGCCTGCGGCCGTTCGACCGGCAGTCTTCGGAGGGTCGACGAGGTAGCCTGCGACCCGCTCAACGGCTTCATCACGAGTGAGAGGAAAGTCCGGGTCTTCCGCCATCTCGACGGCAATACGGAGAGCTGCCTGCGGGCTCCGCTTGCCAATCCTGGTTTGCAACATCCACAAGCGGCCTTGTTCAATGGTGAACTCAATGTCGCAGACGTCGGCGTTGTGCCGTTCGAGTTGGTCGGCATACCTGCGAAGCTCTGCGGCGAGTTCCGGCATCCGCTCGTCAAGCACGGCAATTGGCTCCGTCGCGTGAGTGCCCGCTACGACGTCTTCTCCCTGCGCGTCAAACATGACATCGCCGTAGAGGCTCGCCTCACCGGTAGCCGGATTGCGAGTGAAGACGACCCCGGTGGCCGACCCGGAACCTCGATTGCCGAACACCATAGCCTGCACGGTGACTCCGGTTCCCAAGTCGTCGACAATCCCTTCGCGGGCGCGGTAGCTTCGCGCCCGGTCGCTATTCCATGATCGGAAGACCGCCTCGATTGCCGCTCGCAGTTGTTGCCAGGGATCGTCTGGAACTTCGGCAACGCCAACAATATCGCGATACATGTCGAGGAAACGGCTACGGCATGCTTCGACGAATCCCGGATCGCCCGACACTTCCGCCATACCCCGTGCCGTTGCGTCATTGAGTCCCAGATTGAGGATCGTATCCATCATCCCCGGCATCGAAACCGGCGCACCAGAACGGACGCTGACCAAGAGCGGATCCACCGGGTCCCCGAGTCGGCGCCCGACCTGCTCCTCGATTCGGGCGACGTGCTGGCGAATCTCTTCGTCCAGGCCGTCCGGCCAACCCTCAGCCAGGTACAACCGACAGGCCTCGGTTGAGATCGTGAAACCGGGTGGTACCGGCAGCCCGAGTTCATTGACCATCATCGCGATGTTGGCCCCTTTGCCGCCGATGAGTGCCGTTACTTGGGCGTGCGAGAGGTCGTGGGGGTGATCGAAGGCGTAGATGAACGTCACAGTTCGGCATCCTCGATAATCGATTATTCGGAGAATACGCGCCGAGCGGGGACTCCGTCAACTTCGAAGCCCCCGCAACAGGGAGACCAGCAAGACGCCCGACGATCATCGCCGGTCCTGGCAACCTCGTGATAGCAGGGAAGGGGCAACAGCCATGTCACTCCCCCACTGCGAGGACCCCTCTCATCCTCATAATCGATTATCGGTTTTTCTGATCCCTCTCCGTTCAGTAGGCTTCGAGACACCCTACGGCCGGCACCCAACCATTGAGGAGGGGCACATGCACTCGTATCGGATCGCAGTTATTCCCGGTGACGGAGTCGGCGCCGAGATCTCTGAGGAAGCCGTGCGCATCCTCAACACCGCAGCGGATATCCACGGTTTTTCGGTTGCGACCGAGACGTTCGATTGGTCGTGCGATCGGTACTTGGAAACCGGCGAGATGATGCCGGGCGATGCTCTCGATACGCTCGGCGCCTTCGATGCCATCTTTTTGGGTTCCATCGGTGACGCAGGCAAGGTTGCCGATCACATCTCCCTCGACATGCTGCTGACTATCCGGAAGGGATTCGATCAGTACGTAAACCTGCGCCCCATCAAGCTCTACCCAGGAGTTGCGACGCCCATCAGGACGGCCACACCGGAAACGGTCGACATCTTGGTGATACGGGAGAACACCGAGGGCGAGTACGCCGACAACGGCGGGTTCTTCAAGAGGGGCACTCCCGATGCGTTCGCCCTCCAGACCGGGATCTTCACCTGGAAGGGCTGCGAGCGAGCCTTCCGCTACGGGTTCGAAGCAGCCCGCAAGCGAGCCAAGCTCGGTACCGGCGAGAAAGTCGGGCGGGTCACCAACTGCACCAAATCCAACGCCCTCAACTACTCGATGGTCTTCTGGGACGAAGCGTACGCATACGTCGCCAAGGACTTCCCCGACATAGAAACGGACATGGCACTGGTCGATGCCATCTCCATGTGGTTCATCAAGAACCCACAATGGTTCGATGTCGTTGTCGCTTCGAATCTGTTTGGCGACATCATCACCGATCTTGGATCGATGCTCCAGGGCGGGATGGGATTCGCGGCTGGAGGCAACATCAATCCCGAAAAGATCTACCCGTCGATGTTTGAACCCATCCACGGGTCTGCGCCCAAGTACACCGGTAAGCGGATCGTGAACCCCATAGCCTCCATCGAGGCGGTGCGGATGATGCTCGAGCATCTCGACGAAGAGGAGGCCGGATCCCACGTGCAGCAAGCCGTCATGTCGACACTTGCTGCCGGGGAAGTCCGCACGCGGGACATGGGCGGCACCAACACCACCGACGAAGTCGGCGCGGCCGTTGAGCAGGCGATGCGGGCCAGCGCGTAAAGGAGGATGGATGATGAGCAAAGTCAAAGTTGGTGTGGCAGGCTTCGGGGTTATCGGTCAGCGACTCGCAGATGGGGCGGCCCGGCAGGAAGACATGGAGCTGGTCGGCGTGGCCGACGTCGCCCCCACACTGGCGGTCCGCGCCCTGGCCGAAAGCGGCATGCCCTACCAGATGTTCGCGGCAGCCCCCGGGGCAGCCGATGCCCTCACCGGGGCAGGCATCTCCGTTTCGGGAGACTTCGAAGACCTCCTCGCCGAGGTCGACATCATGCTCGATTCGACCCCGGGCGGAA
>JAHEDM010000298.1 GCA_024641205.1 Actinomycetes bacterium | reverse complement strand
GCGTCCTCTTGCTGGTGGTGAGAAGCGATCGCGCCCCGGTCTACTTCATCAGCGCCTCTGTAGCGGCGACCGTGATCGGCTTGGTTGCCTGGACAATGACCACCGAACGCATTGAACGGGTGGCGTGGACAGAGATGGAAAATCGCGCAAAAGTGGCGCGGTTCACATCGATTCTGAGGGTTCTCGGCGGTGGTGGCGGCAGGGTGACCATGGACGTTCCGGCCAAGGTCGGCCCGCTCCGGGCGCTGCAGCCAATGAACCTGCTGGTGGCATCGAATGACAACGGCGACGGTGCCGCCAATGTGAGTTTCAACACAAGGTTCCTCTCGCAGCACGAATTCGTTGCATCAGGAGTTACGGCGCTATCGGCGCCGCTCACCGTGGACCACTCCGACGATGTGCCTCGTATCATCAACACGGGGACCGGCAAGTCTCCCCCGGCACTGCTCGCATGGAACGACGGCAGGTACTCTATACCACCGCTGGCACCCAATGAGGACTGGCGGCCGACAGCCGTGCCTGAGCCCTGGGGGCCGAACCGTGCTGAGCAATTGTTCCGGCAACGTGCGATGCGTGAAACTACGGCACTGCTCTTCGAATATCCGTTCGGCAACCCGCTACCTGCCGATGCTGCCCACGGCTACCTGATGGTGTGGCCGTGATGCGCTCGGCCTTACTGGTTGCCTTCGTATACACGGCCGCCCTGGCGGTGTGGACCATCGGAAAGCTCGCTTTGGGCGCGGCGCCATTGTCGACCGGCCTCCTCGCTGTGGGCGCGCTGCTGGTCACCCAGTGTATCGTGGTGGCCATCATCACACCCTGGCTGGCGTGTGACGCCAAAGCGAAGGTGCTGTCAGGCCTCGCTCCATTGCTGACCACACCCTGGCCGCTGTTGCTTTTGGCGGCCCGGATTTCCGGCCTTTCGACGATTACGGTTGTAGCGAGCCAGGTCTGGGTCGGGGGACTGATCGCCCTCAGTTACATCAGCGCACGCGGGCTCCTGCGCATTCTGGGTGAGGGGCAGTTGAGAACCATCGCCCTGACCGTTCTGCAACTGGCGCCTGCCACGGCACTGTGGGCGGGGCGCGAAGCCTGGCTCCCCTGGTTCGCCAGCTAGCCCGAAGCGTGGTGTACCATCAGCATATGAGTGAATGCGCAACGCTGTGCTGGCGAAGAAATGGGCTTTGCCCGAAGGTCTGGCCTTCCCTTCCGGGCATCAGCATGGTGTGAGCGGGCCTGATCATGCAACACGACAGTACGGAAAAACTCCTCAAAACAGTGCGCCGGCGCTTATGGCTGGCGAACCTGATCGATCGGGGATGGTTCGGCTTGATGCTGACTTCGTGTTGCCTTGCCGTGGCAGCCGTTCTGCACATATTGCACGTGTCTTTGCCCCTGAACTGGTGGGGACCGGCGGTTCTGCTGCCGCTGGCCGTGGCCACGGTTACTGCTGCCTTCAATCGTCCCTCGCTGGCGGCATCGGTACGGACTGCCGATCGCTGGCTCAACACCCACGATCTGCTAACGGCCGCCTGGTATCTCAGATCGCAGTCGCCACGCCCCACCTCCACCGCTGCTCTTGTCGTACTGGACCAGGCGAATCGGGTGGCCGCCGATTCCTCGCACAACCTCCCCCGTCTGAGCCGAGCCCGGCGCCCGCTGCTCAGGGCCATTGCCGTCGCCGTCGCCGCCGGCAGCTTGTTCTTTCTTTCGCTTCCGGGCGTGGCGCCGTCCGGCCGCCTGCCTGATTCGATGCCCGACGAATCCCGGGTCGTAGGCCCGGTGGCAAAAGACCCCTGGATTACCGTTCTCCAAAAAGGGGGGGCCGACCCAGCCCCGATTGTTGATGCCAGGCGATCCAACTCAAAACCAACAGAGGGTTTCATCGGGGCATCGAATGAACTGAAGGCCCAGGCCGCGCCAGGCGCAAAACATGGCGACCAGGATGAATCCGGCTCGCGCACCCGCTCCCACGCTTTGCAAGCAGCAAAAGGAGGCGGAGCCAGCCGGGCGGCATCGAAGGAGCAGGGCCGCGAACCGAGTCGTGATGCCTCCGAGGGCATCGCCAACCTCGGCGACCTCGAATACGTCGCCTTGCAGCGCAAGCCCGCCGGCGAGGCGGTGGCCATCGACCGCGCAGTGGGTGCCGAGCTGATTCCTTCCGAAGGCGGCCCGCCGGAATTGACCGTCACGGTACAGCATGTGCCCGCCGCCCGGGCGGCGAAAGAACCGTTCTCTACCGGTGGCGGACCCGCCTACAAAGCACTTCAGGCCCATTATTTCGAGGAGATTTCACATGGTGACTGAACGTCCAGGACACCAGGAGTTCGAGTCCGCCCGCAGTAACCTTCTGCGAATCCGCGAGGCCCTGGACGCGACGATTATCGGCCAGGAGAATCTGGTCGCAGAGTTGCTGATCGGTTTTTTCGCGCAAGGCCACGTTCTGCTGGAAGGGCCTCCCGGGCTTGGTAAAACCCACCTTGCCAAGGCGCTTGCCAGGGTTCTTGGGTACAAGTTGTCACGTATTCAATGCACGCCCGATCTCATGCCGGCGGACATCACCGGAAGTGAAACGCTTGCCACCGGC
>JAHEDM010000075.1 GCA_024641205.1 Actinomycetes bacterium | reverse complement strand
ACGGGGAGATGCGGAGGGACGCGGTTCCGACGCATCCGCTCGGCGGTACGGCGGCGTTCTTCCAGTTCCACTGTTCGGCTTTCGAACTCGAGGTGGATGCCGGGACCGGCCACATCAACATCATTCGCCACGTCACGGTTGGTGATGTTGGTCGGGCCCTCAACCCGATCCAGGTAGCGAGCCAGGATGAGGGAGCCGCCATCATGGGCCTCGGCCACACGATCATGGAGCACATCATCCTCGACGAGGGAGGCCGTATCCGAAATCTGGGTGCCATTGACTACCGCATTCCGACCAGCTTGGACCTGCCACATGAATTGATAAGTGCCAGCATCGAAAACGCCGATGGTCCCGGTCCGTACGGCGTGAAGGGAATCAGCGAGGGCGGTATTCTGGCGGTATCGCCCGCCGTGGCGTCTGCGGTAACCGAAGCAACTGGTTTGGTCATTCGCGATTTGCCGCTGAGTCCTCAGCGGGTGTGGGAGGCAATGCGGGACGCCATGAAGGAGGCGGGATGAGTGGCAACCTCGAAGTTGGGCCCATCCGGGATATCCCGGCCGCCAAGATCGTGGAAGCGGCTCAAATAGTGCAAGCGGGGCGGTCGTACTCATTGGCAACCTCCCGGTTTCCGGGGATGCCGCTGTTCCCGGGTCACCCGCCGTTCCAGGTGCTCAACTACCGGACGCCGCCGGGAATCCGGGCCGAGCGCGCCCAGCCCTGGGGTCCGCCCAACGAGGTCGGTCTCGGATACATGGCCGAGTACGTCATGGCGACGTCGCACTCCGGTGCGCATGTCGACGCGCTCGGTCATATGACGGTCGGCGAGGACAACCATTGGTACGGCGGCGGCAACACGGCCGAGCACCTCACCGACCACGGCCCTGCGTTCGGCGATGCCGAGAAACTGCCACCCTTCTTCACGAGGGGAGTCCTCTTGGACGCGGCCGGGTTCAGGGGCATTGAGGCTCTCCCGGCCGGTTCACCCATTGATGCCGAGGAGATGCAAGCCATTGCCGACTGGGAAGACGTTGAGGTTCGCCCGTGGGACGTGGTCCTCATTCGTACGGGGTATCTGGCCTTTTGGCCGGACGGCGAAAAGATGGCAGAGCACAAGACGGCCGGTCCCGATCTATCCGCGGCCGGATGGCTCCTCGACCGGGGTGTGGTCGCCACCGGCACGGACACGGAAACCTACGAGGTGCAACCGGCACCGGATCGGGGAACGCCTGCCAACCCGCAGCCCGTCCACACCAAGCTGTTGATCGAAAACGGTATCTACCTACTGGAGAGCGTCTACCTCGAAGAGATAGCCCGTGAGCTTGTGTACGAGTTTCTCTTTGTTGCCCTCCCGGTGAAGATTCGTGGTGCCACCGGGTCGATGGTTGATCCACTCGCAGTTGTCTGAATAAGGGGAATACACATGAAGGCTCTCGTTGTCACCGAACCGAATCGGTTCTCCATCGAGGACGTGCCGATGCTGCAGCCGGGCGCATTCGAGCTGCTCTGCAAGGTCAAAGCGGTGAAGATTTGCGGGACCGATGCGCATCTGCTGCGGGGTGATTACTCAGGCTTTTGGCCTCCAGGGTTTCCCTTCATACCGGGTCACGAATGGTCCGGTGAGGTAGTTGAGATGGGCCCCGGGTCGGAACAACTCGGCTGGAAAGTCGGAGATCGGGTGATGGGAACCTCTCACGACGCGTGCGGCTATTGCCAGAAGTGCGTGGAAGGAAGCTACAACCTGTGTGAGAACTACGGCAAGCTCGAATTGCACAGACAATACGGACACAACTGGCAGGGTTCGTTCGCCGAGTACGTCGTGCACGGGGCCAAGAGCGTATTCCGGCTCCCCGACAGCCTGAGTTTCAGCGTCGGGGCGGGATTCGATCCAGCCTCGATCGCCATGCACACTGCCAATCGGGGACAGAACAGGCCCGGAGACACGGTGGTTGTGCTCGGCCCCGGCCCGATCGGGCTGCTGGCCGCCGACGGAGCCCATATTCGGGGCGCCGGCCGAGTCATCGTGGTTGGGCGCGGGTACCGATTGGACAAGGCCGCCGAGTTGGGACACGAAACCTTCGATATGTCGAAGGGCGATCCGGTGGAGTGGGTGCGAGAGACCACCGACGGACTCGGTGCCGACGTCATTCTGGAATGTGCAGGTGTGCCACAGTCGCTGCAATGGAGCATGGACATGGTACGGCGCGGGGGCCGCATCGCGATGGTCGGTATCCCAGTGGAGAAGGTCGAGCTGGACTTCCAGAATCTGGTCCTGTATGAACACGAGTTGGTCGGGGTGCGCGCCTCATCGGGCGAGATGCGACACATCATCCCCTTGATCGTCGATGGCCGGCTTCGAGTGCAAGAACTCATTACCCATCACTTCCCGCTCGACGAGTTCGCTACCGCCCTTTCGGTATTCAATGAGCGTCGGGAAGGTTCGATCATGGTGATCATCGAGCCGTGACGCGACCGGATGGCGGTCGGCGACTGTTTGATCAGTCCTCCCGGCGGTTCATGCCGTCCCCGGCCGGCCACCGTTCGTCCTCCTCGCGGTGCTGCTCCAGCACGGAAGCCACCCGGAGCGCCAGATCCTCCCGCCGAGCCGGGGCCGTTGCCTGCACTCCGACGGGCAAGCCGAGCATGTCGAATCCGACGGGGACAACGCACGCCGGGAGACCGGTGATGTCCTGGGGAACCGTGTAGTCCATGACGAGGTCCCGGAAGGGCATCGACCGCCCCAGGTGCATCACCTGATCAGGCTCGGCTGCGGTGGAGGGTGGTCCCGCCGACACCGGGGTGAGGATGACGTCCACGCTCTCGAATGTCTTTTCGAAGCGATGGCGGATCCGTTGTGCTTCGGTTCGAGCCTCGAGGTAGTCGGAGATTTCCACTTTGGCCGCGACCTCCAGCCGCCCCCGCACATCGGCTCCATAGTCGGCAGCGCGGGAAGGGAAGGTGCCGAGGGTTACCGAGTGTGAGTGAAAGGCCTCGGCCATCTGCAACGTAGCGAACGCCGGGCGAATGCTCTCCGGGTGCGGAACGTCGACCTCGACGATTTGTGCACCCGCCGCAGCTGCCCGGGTCAATGCTTGACTGAATATCTCGGCGTAATCCGGGGCGAGGGGAGTGAGGTGGAGGGACGGTGCCGTTCCCACCCGGATCCCGTCGAGCCGCTCGCCGGGTGCAAGCGAGAGGTCCGGGATCGGCCGGTGCTCGGACGTCGGGTCCTCGGGGTCGTACCCCGCCAGAGCTTCGAGGACCATGGCCAGATCACCGATCGCGCGAGCCATCGGCCCCACGTGGTCGAGCGAGGGCGCCAAGGGCACAACTCCTCGCTTTGAAATCGTTCCGAAGGTGGGCTTGAGCCCGGCCACCCCGCAAAAGGCGGCGGGGATGCGCACAGATCCCCCTGTGTCGGTTCCGAGCGCCAGGGGCACCATCCCGCCGGCCAGAGCTGCAGCCGATCCGCCACTCGAGCCCCCCGGTACCCGATCCGTGTCCCAAGGGTTGCGGGTGCTTCCCAGATGCGAGTGCTGGGTGGTGATGCCCCATCCGAACTCATGGGACCGGGTGACACCGATGATGATGGCGCCTGCGGCGCGCAGGCGCCGGACCGCCTCGGCGTCCCGCTCGCTGATCCGGGTGGCGAACACTTCGGATCCGTAGCACCCGAGCGCCCCCTCGACATCGATCAGCTCCTTGACGGCCACCGGAATCCCGTGCAAGGGCCCTCTTGAGTTTCCGCCGGCCAACTCCTCGGTCAACCGGAAGGCTTCCCGCCGGGCGGAATCTGTCAGCACCTGCCGGAACGCACCTAGCTCCGGGTCAAGGCGTTCGATACGGGCGAGGAGCTCGTCCACGACTTCGAGAGGAGACACCTCCTGTCGTTGGTACCCCACCCGCAAGGCCTCAGCGGTCAGTTCCCACAGTTCCAAACTATGCTGCTCCTCGCCTCGTTCGATCAGACTTGCAGTCAATCTAGACATAGTCGGTCAAATGCGAGTCTGTGAGATGGACGGCTCGGAAGCGCCAATGGATACCAGCGAACCGAACGGCTGGGTTTGTGAGCAGCTAGCCTCTACTCTTTCCGGCAGGAGGGCATGCCCGTGAGATCATTCGAATACATCACTCCGGCTTCTCTGGATGCGGCACTCGAGGTCAGCACCCGCAACGCCCCGCATGTCAAACTGCTGGCGGGTGGCACCGACCTCCTCGTCGAGCTCAAGCACACTGCGAACGGCCCCAAAGTCTTGGTGGATCTGGGCCGCGTCCCTGAATTGAAGGGAATCGAGGAAACGTCCGCCGGGTTGCGCATCGGCGCGATGGTCACCCATACCGAGATCATGGAGTCCCGGCTGATAGCCCAACACGCTCCTGCGATGATTGCCGCAGCGGTGACTATTGGTGCGGTCCAAACCCGCAACATGGGAACGATCGGTGGGAATCTGGTCACTTGTGTGCCTTCCCTTGACAGCGGCCCAGTTTTGGTTGCCTTGGACGCTCTGGTGACGGTGGCCGGGGCAAAGGGGAAACGGCAGATGCCGATCACGGAGTTCTTCGTCGGGCCTCGCAAGACGGCTCTTTCACCCGACGAGATCCTCGTCGACATCCTGATCCCGGCAGTCATGCTGGGCCGGCCGGCGTCCTTCCGCAAGTTTGGCCTCAGGAAGGGTCAAGCGCTTGCCTTGGTGAATGCTGCCGCCAGCGTTGCAGTCGAGGACGGGCGAATTGCCGATACCCGGATCGCGTTAGGGGCGGTCAGCCCCACCGTGATACGAGCCCTGCAAGCAGAGGCCATCGTCACAGGCAAGAACGTTGGCGACACGGCTGCACTGCGGGAGGCCGCCGAGATGGCGGTCACCGAAGCACGACCGATCGATGATTTCCGTGCTTCCGCCGCCTACCGGCGCGAGCTCATCGCCGTAGGCACGTTCCGGGTCCTCGAAGAAGCACTTGCCGGGGCAACAGCCGGTTGAAAGGAGAGGGTGTGCACCACATCGAAGTCACGATCAACGGCGTTCTCAGGCGAGCCGAGGTACCTCCAGAGACCACGCTGTTGTCTGCGCTGCGGGATTCGTGGGGTCTGACCGGGTCCAAACTGGGTTGCGACGTAGGCGACTGCGGCGCTTGCACGGTGCTCGTAGACGGACTCAGCGTCAACGCGTGCTTGCTGCTGGCAGTGCAGGCGGACGGCCGGGAGGTCGTCACCATCGAGGGACTGAGCGGCTTCGAGTATCTCCATCCGCTCCAGGCTGCTTTCGAGCGCTTGTCTTCTTATCAATGCGGATTCTGCGCACCCGGCATGATCATCTCCGCCAAGGCGCTCCTCGATGAGAATCCCGCGCCGACGGAATTGGAGATTCGGGAGGCTCTGGCAGGCAATCTGTGCCGCTGCACCGGCTACACCAAGGTCGTCGACGCAATTACCGAAGTCTGCCGCGACCACGCAAACGCGGTCGGTGTCGAAGAGTCTGCTTAACGGAGGTCGAGATGTCGGAGAGAATCACCAAAGAAAAGCAGGCAGAAGCTCAACGACTACTCGAGGCTGCTCCTGCCACGCATTTGCCTGCAGTCTCACCCCGGTTGCTACCCGAGGTACCCGCTCTCACGCCCGAGGTGAACAAGCAGACACCGGCTGTTGGACAGCGGGTCTCCCGTGTGGATATCCGGTCGCATGTCACCGGTGCCACCAGATACATAGACGATCTCTCCTTTCCGGGCATGCTGCATTGCAGGATCCTGCGCAGCGCCCATGCCCATGCGAAGATCCTGTCGATCGACGTCGGTGAGGCTCGGAAGATGCCGGGAGTGGTGGCAACGCTCACCGGTGATGAGATCCCGGTCAATTCCTTTGGGTCCACCTACCAGGATCAGCCGGTCCTGGCCGCCGACCGGGTCCGCTACCGGGGCGACGGGATCGTCGCCATCGCCGCGGAAACGGAACAGCAAGCCCTGGAAGCCCTGGCCGCGGTGAAGGTCGAGTATGAGCCACTCCCGGCCGTGTTCGACCCACTGCAGGCCATGGAACCCGACGCACCCAAGATCCACCGGAACAGCAATGTCTACACCTCAAAGGTGATCATGCGGGGTGATGTCGAGAAAGGATTCGAACAGAGCGACCGGATCTTCGAGCGCCGCTACACGACCCAGATGATCGAGCACGTCCCGTTGGAGCCGTTCGCGTCCATCGCCCTGTGGGAGCCAGACGGTCAGCTTCATCTGTATTCGAGCAACGGCCGGATCACACTCGGCCGGGCCGATCTCGCTCGGACGCTTGGCCTGCCCATGAATCGGATCCGGCTCACGGCCACCATCATCGGCGGGAACTTCGGGGGAAAGAACGAGATCAGGACGGAGCCGATCCTCGCCTTATTGGCCGGGAAGACCGGAAGACCGGTGAAGGCCGTCTTCACCCGCGAAGAAGAATTCATCGCCTCCACTACCCGGCATCCGCTGGTTATGGACTACAAGACCGGCGTGACCAGCGATGGGCGCCTCCTCGCCCGTTCCGTCAACCTGGTTCTCGACGGCGGTGCCTATGCGTCGTGGAGTGAGACAACGGTCGGCAAGGCATCGATCCTGGCCGCCGGGCCCTATCGCATTCCTAACGTGCGGGTGGAGGGCCACGCGGTCTACACCAACAAGACGGTGACCGGCGCCATGCGAGGGTTCGGGGCCCCGCAGGTGGCGTTTGCCTATGAATCACAGATGGACGAGATTGCCCATTCGCTGGGGATGGATCCTCTGGAGATACGGCTGCTCAACGGCTTCGAAGAAGGATCCGCCAGTCACACCGGCCAGTTGCTGCAGGCGGTTGCGTTAAAGGACACCCTGCTCATGGCGGCCAAGCGAAGTGGTTGGATGGAGGGCGGACGATGAAGCGCCCGGGACGCGGGATCGCCTGCATGTGGTATCCGATCGGGTTCACCGTCGCCGCCAACCCAAGCTCTGCCGTCGTCAAGGTGAACGAAGACGGCACGGCAACGCTACTGACCGGAACCGTCGAGGTAGGGCAAGGCTCCCTCACCGTGCTCGGCCAAATCGCCGCCCAGGAACTGGGGATCTCCGCCGACGATGTCCACGTTGTTTCCGCCGACACCGACACAACTCCCATGGACACAGGAGCGATCGCCAGTCGCACCACGTTCGTGACCGGCAATGCGGTCCGTCTGGCCGCCGCCGAAGCCAAGTCGATCCTGTTCGAGGTGGCGTCGGAGATGCTCGGAGTCGAGACGGAAGAACTCGAGGCAGCCGACCACAAGATCCGCTCCAAAACCTTCCCGGACAAACAGGTGGCACTTGCGGAAGTAGCAGTTCGTGCTCAGATCGTCCGCGGGCGTCCACCTCTCGGCAGCGCCTCGTTCAATCCGCCCACCGTGGCGATGGACCCAGAAACCGGCCAGGGCAAGCCTTTTGCCACGTATGTATACGCGACCCAGATCGCCGAGGTTGAGGTAGACGATGAGACGGGTGAGGTGGAGGTGCTGAGAATCTGCGCGGCGCACGATTCGGGCACGACGATCAATCCGGCGTTGGCCGAAGGTCAGATCGAAGGCGGCATCGCCATGGGTATCGGCATGGCGCTCGAAGAAGAGATCCTCTTCGATGCCGAAGGCGGCCAGGTCAACCCCAATCTGACCAACTATCTGATCCCGACCAGTCTCGACATGCCCAAGATCGAGGTGGATATCGTGCAGAGCTACGATCCGGTTGGGCCGTTCGGTGCAAAGGGAGTCGGTGAGCCCACCCTGGTGCCGACCATGCCTGCGATCCTCAACGCAATCTACGACGCAGTCGGTGTGCGCATCGCCGATCTACCCGCGACGGCCGAGAAGATCCTGATGGCGATCAAAGAGAAGGAGCGGGCCGAGGTGAAACAGCTCGGGTCTGCCTGAGCGTTGCGCGTCTTGAGTCGACCCAGGAGGTTGAAATGGCGGAGCAAGCAGGATACCGAGTCCGTGAGTGGGGGCAGGACCCCCAGTGGGAATCCTTCCCCATTCCATCGCCAGGATCCCATGAGGTCCTGGTGCAGGTCGAAGCGTGCGGGGTCGGGCTCACGGTGCTCAACTGCATCGACGGCAACCTCGGAGACGATCCGGGACTGCTGCCCCGGGTGCCCGGCCATGAACTGGTCGGGCGAGTGGTCGAGATTGGCACAGGCGCCGATCCCGGATTGGAGGGCCGCCGGGTTGTTGCTTACTTCTACCTCAGCTGCGGTCACTGCGAGTGGTGTCAGGCCGGTCGTGAGCAGCGCTGTGCCAACCTGGCCGGTCAGATCGGTGTGCATCGCGACGGCGGATACGCCCCCTGGGTTGTGCTGCCCGAACTCAATGCCGTCCCGGTCCCCGATGAGCTGGATCCCGTCGCGGCCACCGTGGTGCCCGATGCGGTGGCCACCCCGGTGCATGTGGCCGACCGGGCGGATATCACATCGGCGGACCGGGTGGCCGTCATCGGCGCAGGCGGGGGAGTGGGCATCCATATGGTTCAGGTGGCCCGCCATCGGGGTGCTGCGGTTGCCGGACTGGACGTGACTGAAGAGAAGCTCGCCGAAATCGAGCGGCTCGGAGCCCTTGCGGTCCGCTCGGATGACTTCGAGGGTCTGGAACATGGGATCTTCGAAGATGCGCGACCGACGGTGGTTGTGGATCTACTCGGCACCACCGAGACGGCAGGCTGGGCGCTCGACGCCCTCGGGATGGGAGGCCGGATGGTGGCGTTGACCACTTTCCCGGGTCGCCAAGCCGGGTTCTCGGCGCGCAATATGGTCTTCCGGGAGATGTCCATCCTCGGATCACGCTACAGCCATCGGGCTCAAGTAGTCGAAGCGGCCCGGCTGGTAACCGAGGGGCACGTAGAGCCGATCGTTGGGTCGGTGGCCGGCCCTCAGGAGGTCCTGGGACTTCATGAGCAGATCAGATCGCAGCGCCTGATCGGGCGGGGTGCCCTGGACTGGCGGTGACGGTTCACGGCTACGGTACTCAAATGCATGGTGAACGGGTTCGCGTTGACCGAAACGGCCCGGGCGGCAAGCCGTGTCTTTTTCGTTTAGTGTGTCCCGGACGAGAGGGAGAACGCGTTCGTTGGCTGAGGCAGTGACAGAGGAGATTTCG
>JAHEDM010000074.1 GCA_024641205.1 Actinomycetes bacterium | reverse complement strand
GCGCCGTAACCCGGTCGTACTCGCCGGTGAAGATGAAGCTCATGTTGCGCAGGGCGGGCGAACCCAGTCGGAAGTAGGCAGAGTGGGCGTCCTGGATCGGGGCGTCTCCGGTTTCAAACGGCGTGGCACCAAAAGAGGGATCAATGGGATCAAGCCCGAAGTACAGTCGATCTGGTGACGGATAGCAGATGGGGACCAGGTCGACGCATTCGAAAGCCCGGGCGAACGTGATCGGATCGGAACCCGTTCGGCCTACCCACACCCGGGTAGACGAGGTCGATCCCAAGTCTGAGGCGTGGTCGGCTCCCACCCCGGGACTCCCGATCAACACGGCGTCGTCGGCTCTGCCACCGGCCTGAAGGGCGGACCCCACGACGAGCGAGCCGTAGCTATGGCCGATCAACGTTGTGTGAACGTCATGGCTGAGCGATACAGCGAGGCCGGCGAGCATCTGCACCAGCGACTCGGCTGCGGTGTCGGGACGAGATCCGGCAGCCGCTATGAGACCGTCCGGGGCGTCATAACCTAACCAGGCGATGACGGCCGCGTCCGACCGATCAACCGTCTCATACAACGCCGTCGCGTTGCTGCGGACGCCACGTTCGTATGTGGAGAGGTCGTTGGCAATCCCGGGCACGACCACGGCGATGTGTCGTGAAGTTTCGAGATCTCCCAACACCTCAACGACCTTCCCGTCACCGGCCGGATCGAAGCGCAGGAAGTGGTGGCCCTCGTTTGCCCACCGCTCGGCATCGGCAATCCGCCGGTCGAGGTCTGTCGACTGCTGTGCTCCCGACCAGCCGGAAGGGAGGGCGATGGTCGGCTGGAGAAGGTTCAGCAGATCTTCGGTTGTCCAGCCAAAGCTCCGATGTGTCCCGGTGAGCAGTCGGCGGATGCGTTGCAGGTCGTCGAGGTAGCGAACGGCAAGATGGTGATTGGCTCGAAAGCGGATGACCGGGGGTACACCGTGAATGGGGCCCACCCGGTCGGGGAAGCGGTCCGCGAGTGCTTCCGCCTGGGGTCGCGACAGGCCGGCGAAGAAAGCGGCCGCTGCCGACGGGGGTTCGAGGTCCTCGGCCCGGGGCAGGCCCTGGATCCACTCCGGGCCGGAGCGGGAGCTTGGGGAGGACTCGATGCCTGCGGCTCTTCGCTCGAGCTCACCGGCTGCCATCTCCCACCAGGAGATCGACCGATTCACCAGGTGTAGTTCATGAGTTCGGGGCAGCAGCATCCCAACTCTGCGGGTCAGCGCACCGATGCCGGCGCCGGTTTGGCGGAGAGCAGCCGCCACCGAGTGGGTCGCGGCTGCATCTATCGTTCGGTACATTGCAATAGTTAACAACAGATACCGATGAACATGAAGGGCGATGAGGGGAAGCGAGTCTAGAGGCCGGCCCGGCGCGCCATCTTCATCGCGTCGATTGCGTCGATCCGCCGCAATGCTTCGTGGATCTCAACCGCGAAGGCTTTGCGTCGGGCGCCCAGGTGTTCGTCGTCGATATCCAGCAGGTTCCGGTTGTCCGCCAGGGAAAGAGCGGACTTGAAGAGCACCTGCGAGATGGACTCCTCGGTAGCGATCTTTCTCTGCAATCGGTACTGCTTGCCGAGCCCCAAGCATCCGGCGATGAAACGCCGCTGGTCAATTTCGACGTACGGCGAATGGGCGCTCAAGCTGTCCGCCACCACCTGATAGGCCTCCAGGAAGGGGCGGAGGACCCAGCGAGCGCTCAGCAGCCGGAATCCTCGCAACAGGTCACGAACCTCGCCGGGTGCTTCGGCAATTCGAGCTTCCCAATCCGGATCTTGGTAGGCAATCCCCTGAGAGATCTCGGCGCGGAAGGTCTCTTTGTCTGAGAAGATGAACTCGAACTTGAGAAGATCCCGCATGGCCATCACCTGGTCCCAGAAGATGGCTACCCGATTTCCGTTCTCTCCCTCGGCAGCCGCAAGAAGTGCGAGTTCGGTGATGGCATCGTTGACGAAATAGTGAATGACTATGTTGCGGTAGTAGGCCGCCTCCAGGTGCTGATCGGGTCTGATCATGTACACGGCCTCAGGCCCGCCGTAATACTCGGTGACGATCCCATGCTCGACGAGGCGGTCCAAAACCAGTTGCACCCCTTTCGAGGAATCCAGCCGGATCCTTTCGGTGAGCAATAGGCGGCGACGGTCGACATACGAAACTAGATCTCGCACTGCCTCGACTATCTCTTCGCAACGCAAGGCTCGATCTTCGTTGGCGAGCAACGCGATCGTTACCAGTGAAGTGGGGGTGACGGGGGTGACGCGATTGATTCTGGCCATGGTCTCGAAGGCCAGTTTGCGGACGCCGAGGCCCTGGTCCGACTCGCCGGCCGCGAGCTCCTTGGCCAGCGAGAGCGGTTCACCAAACCCGATGTGGATGTTTCCATAGCGCCTGCGCAGCGCCCGCACCGACTTCAGAAACCAGCTAAAACTCTCCTTCTCTTTTGCCATTCCCAACTGCTCGGCTGCATACGAGCCGACGTCCATGATTTGGTCATACGTGATCGAGGTTGGAACCAGGTAGACATCTTCGGCTTGGCCACGACGGAAGCTGTCCGTCACGTAGGACAGCATCCCGAAACGAGGAGGGCTCAGCTTGCCGGAGCGTGATCTTCCGCCTTCGAGATACCACTCGAGGGGGAAGCGATTGGCTATCAAATAGTCGATATAACTGCGCAGCACGAATTTGTAGATCGGGTTGTCCTTGAAGGTTCTACGGATGAAGAAGACACCCGTTCTTCTGATGATCGGGCCTATCGGGAAGAAATTCATGTTGATCCCGCCGGCGGTGTGGTTGGGTGGGGCGTCGTTTTCCCAAAGAACGTATTGAAGAACGAGATGATCGAGATTCGACTTGTGGGATGGCAAGAACACGAGGGAACTTGTCTGCCCGAGGGTAGCGATATCGCGAAACGCTTCCGGCTGGTAGTGGATGGAGCCATAGCCTTGCCGGTAGAGCCAGTGGATGGCGTTGGCAACCAGGTCGATCGTGAACGCGTCGTGCGAAGCAGCGATCTCGCGGAGATAGCGGGCTGCCCGATTGAATATCGTCTCCTCGGATTTCTCGAGTTGCTTGGCGAACCGGACGACTCCGGCGCGGAACTCGCTGGTTCCAAGGATCTCCTGGTGGACGAACTTGGGCACCTTGTAACGGTTGCCGCGCACGCGCCGTTCGGCCCGCTCCAATGCCAACCAGGCCCGCCTGGCTACAAAACCGGACAGGCTGGAAGACTCGACGCCGGCGCGCCACCCGGTGATCAGCTCCGAGGAGCTGGCCGGCCTTCCGACGAGGATCTGGCACCGGTCGGGAGCTCGGGCCAGGATCAGGTACTGCCGGAGAAGATCCGGATCACGAGGATCACCCAGTTTGAGGAGGTCGGCCAGACGTACCGATCGGGTACCGTCGCGGCGCGGCGCCAGCCAGGCGATGCGGAGGGGAACCAGCACAGGGTCGTCGCCGTCCTCCATCCTCGCTTCGAGGCCGGGGTCGATGCGACAACCCTGCCTGCGTCGTCGCGAGGCGGGGATGCATATCGATTCGACCGCCGCATCCGGGGGGCGATTTCGACCGATCCAAGCCTCCAGCAGCTTTCGTTCGAGCTTGGTGGAAGCATCGATCAGGAAGATGACCCGGCTCGCGTCTTCAACCGGCCAGGCCGGTTCTTCGAGCAACGGAATCTCTGTGTCTGGTAAGACCATCGCATCCGATTCTATGTGGAACCTTTCCGCTCTGCTCATTGGGAACCTTGGGCGCGGGCCGAGGTACAAAGTCCCTTGGGGGCGACGGCGCTCACATCAGACAGCTTGACGGCAGAGGGGGATCGCTTCTGGGGTGAAGCTGTGGATACCGTTGGCCATCGTGGATCGTACAGATAACGGATGCACTTGATCGGGGCGGCTACATTCGGTTCCTATGCGAGCTGTAGTGCAACGGGTCACCGAGGCTTCTGTGACGGTCGCTACCGACACCATCGGGCGGATCGGCCCCGGGCTGGTCGTCCTGGTAGGGGTTGAGTCAACCGATACCGGCGACGATGTTGCAGTGCTGTCCGCCAAACTGTCCACCCTGCGAATCTTTCGAGATGACGAGGGCAAGATGAATCGGTCGGTGCTGGACGTTGCCGGCGAGGTCCTCCTCGTCAGTCAATTCACGCTCCTGGCCGATGTTCGGAAGGGACGGCGGCCGTCTTTTGCGGCTGCCGCGTTTCCGGAGCTCGCCGAACCTCTGGTGGACGAATTGACGGAACGACTACGGGGCGAAGGTCTTTCGGTTCGCACCGGCACATTTGGGGCGGTAATGAAGATTGCCATGATCAACGACGGCCCAGTGACCATCGTGATCGATACCGACCGAGGGAAGATCACCTAGAAGTCTTGTTGCGTCTACTCCTCAATGGTGCCGACCTGGATCAACTCCTCGTAGACGGAGGGATGGTCGGAGATGATGATCGGAATGCCCCGTTCATACCGATAGGTGATACCGGGGTTGTGGTGGGCAGTTCCGTCCGGCAAGACCACGTGAGGCGAACCGGTGACACCTTGGGCGCGGGCGTCTTCAAGGTCGGCGATCACGGCTTTGCGGAAGCGGCCGTCGTCGAGTGCAGCGCCGAGCTGGTCGGCCATGAGCCCTTCGAGTTCGGCAACCGCAAGCAGTTCGCTCCGGACGCTGAGGTTGTGGCCGTGGAGGAAGACGCTTCGTCGGAGGGCGAGGTCAAAGGATTCGCCTATCTCCTGGCCTTGCGAGAATCCCCACTTCTGGGCCTCAAAAGCCGGCAGGTTGGTGGTTGGCCAGGCTTGACTCTCCAGGGCGCTGAACGCGGTTGGTTCCAGCTGAGCGAGAGCCACAATCTGGCGCTTGGCGTCTTCAGCGTTGATCTCGTCGCCGGCGGCGAGCTCTCTCGGGTACGACCGGAGATCAAAGATCAGGTGGTCTGCGCCGAGATGGTCTCTCATGCGGTGCAACCGGAGCAGGGCGACGTATGCCCACGGACAGTGGATGTCGCTCCAGATGGTGATCATCGCTGTGCTACCTCCATTACTCGAGGGCTCCACCCCAAGCTAGTGGAGTGGCCGCCGACCCGTGCACCGACCGGCGCGGTCAACTGCCCGCCGCAATCCATTCGCGGCCCGCAGGACAGAACCGGAGGAAGTCGCACGAGTGACAGGCGGTGGATGGACTGGGCTCCCAGTTCTCTCGACGAATCATTCGTATCAGGTCACCGAGATGGTCGCGAGCGGCCGTCAACCAGATCGAGTCGACCGGTTCGCTGACCTCAGTGAGCCCGCCCCCCAGATAAGCAAAGGTAACCTGAATCTGGTCCGGTTTGAACGGGGCGAATCGTACTTCGTCGACGGCCAACGCATAGGCCTCGAGCTGAACGCGGGTGGACGAGTGCTGGGAAGGCCGTCCCGTCTTGAAGTCAACAATCTCCCAACAGCCTGGCTCTGATTCGTAGATGGCGTCGATGCGTCCATTGACTCTGGCATCGCGATCGATCCTCAGATCAAACGGAACTTCAACGAACCGGGGTTGCGTGGAAGCGAACCGCGACGAACGGTAGGTCTCAAAAGGATCTACGCCGCCGTTAGAGAGTTTGGCCTCGTCCATAGGTAGGTCGAACCTGTCGAGGTCAACATCTTCGAGCGGTACGACACCGAGGCTGTGCAGTTCGATGCGGCGGTGGACTTCGACCCCCTTGCGGGCCGCCTGTGAGGGACGGCGCGGGAGCGGATCAACCGCCGTCCAGAAATATCGTTTGGGACAGCTGGCAAACGTGACCAATCCGGTAACCGAGATTGTCAGCGGTCGCTCTGCCACCACGTCTGGCGGGTCGGGGAGCCCGTCGAGTACCAGCTGAAGCTGGCGACGGTGATCGTCGAACGCATCGGCTTGGTCGTCGGCGGCCGAAGCCGGCCAATCGGGGTCGTCGATCGTTGCTCGCAATGCCCCATGCCAACCGTTGGGGAAGTGCGGATCGGGAGCACCGATCGCGTCTTCAATGCGGAGGAGGGCAGGTGGCGAACCCTCCGACGTTTCTTCGTGGTAGACGTACGTCCCGGGAGCATTGCGGATCGAATCGAACAGAGTGCTGGGACGCTTGGCTTGGCCGGTTGAATACCAGAAAGCGCCGGTGACGTACAAGCGGTGCTTTGCTCTCGTAACCGCCACATAGGCGGTGCGCCATTCTTGGGAGCGGTGGCGGGCCTCGAGCATCGCCTTGGTTGCGTGGCCGTCTTGGGCCTGGTCCATCCGCAGCTCAAAGGGGAGGACCTTCGGGTACCGGGTGGGGTCCTCGAGACCACCGTGCGGGGAGCTGGGGAAGGTTCCGGCTGCAACAGCCGGAACAAACACGGTGTTCCATTCGAGGCCCTTGGCACGGTGGACGGTCAGCATGGAGACGGCGTCCTCATTGCTGAGCCGGGCCGTGTCGAGCTCTTCGGAGCCGGCATCTTCGTCGAGAAGGTCGAGATAGTCCAAGAACGCATCAAGCGACGGTCGACCCTCCAGCGGGCTCCATTCCTCGGCCAAGTCGAGGAACCGGTACAGGTTGAGGCGAGCCGTGAGCCGGGCGGCTCCATCAAGAGCCTCCACCTCGGCCCAGGCTCCTGTGCCTTCGAGGATTCGACGGCACAGCTCGACCAAGGTGACGGCTTGGGCCTCGGCGAGGAGATGGCGGTAGAGATCGCGAAAGTCGGTCAGGCGTTGCTGTGCTTCAAGGGTGAGGGAGTCGATTTGCTCGAGTTGGTCGACTGCTTCGAGCATCGCCCATCCAGGAGCGGCCTCGTCTTCTTCCGCATGATCGTGACGTTGACGTCTGACCCAATCGGCCAGCGGGGCGAGGTCGCCGAGCCCCAAACGGAATCGGGCGCCGAGGAGGATGCGCACCAGTGAAGGTGCATCATCAGGCCGACCAATGAGCCGCAGCCAGGCATGGAGGTCGACCACCTCGGGTACTTGGAGGAGACCCCCCAATGCGGCTACCTCAACCGGGATATCCTCGTCCTGGAGCGCCTCGCGGACGAGGTGGATCTGCCGGTTCTTCCGAAAGAGGATTCCCATATCTCGCCAGGCGATCGACTCTTGGTCGTGGAGCCTGCGGACCTCGCCTGCCAACCATCGGGCTTCGTCGACCGCGCTGTGAAACCACGACACCTCCACGTGGCCCTCTCCTGCATCCGGAGCAGCTTGCAGCGCCGCGATTCCTCCATCAGCACCGATTTCCTTCTTGACGCGGTTGGCGACATCGATGATCCGACGGTCACACCGGCGGTTGATGCTGAGGGTCAACGACGCAGATGGCGTGTGGTCCTGGTTGGTGAAGTGGTCGGGGAAACCGGCAAAATTCCAGAGAGAGGCGCCCCGCCACTCGTAAATCGTCTGGTCCGGATCGCCGACTGCCGTTACCGGAAACGCATTGCCGAAGATGCGCAGCAGGAGTTCGCGTTGGGCGGGATTGGTGTCCTGGTATTCGTCCAGCAGCACTACCCGATAGCGTTCCCGGATCCGGCCCGCCACGCCGGCATCGCCGACGACCTCGTAGGCGAGCGTGATGAGGTCCGAGAAATCGACGGCGTTGTACCGGCGTTTGATGGCGGCGTAACGGTCGAGCACTTGCGCCATCTCTGCTCGTTGGGCCCACATCGCGTCCGGTGAAGCGGGCTGGGCCCCGATCAACTCGGACGGCTTGCGGAGGTGATCGCCGAGTCGACCGGCCAGCAGAACCAGGTCGTCGACCCGACGCCGCGGGAGTCTCACGTCGAGATGCTGGTACGAACCACCAGCCAGAGCTTCGGTGAGCAACTCGCGTTGGTACCCGGGCGTGATCAGTTGGGCATCCCGCTCAAAGCCAACGATCGGTCCGAATTCGCCGAGGATCCCGTGGGCAAAACCGTGATACGTCGTGACTTCGACCTCGCGACCCAGCTTGGCGAGGTCGGGAAGGTGGCGTCGGAGGCGGTCGGTCAATTCCTCGGCAGCTTTGTTGGTGAAGGTGATCCCCAAAGCGGCTTCCGGGTCGATCTGTTCTCGCTCAATCAGGGCGGCCAGTCGCATGGCCATCGTCGTTGTCTTGCCGGTCCCGGCTCCGGCCGAAACGCGGAGTGGCCGAAGCGGGAAGGCGACCACTTCGCCTTGCTCGGCGGTCGGGATCACGGTGGTCATGAGGAGAAGGCCTCTCTTCCTTCCGGCCATTCCGGGCAGACAATGCGAACCCGGCATCGGTCGCAATACGGATTCGGTTTTGCCGGCCATGCTTCCGCCGCGATACCTCGTGCCGCTTCCCGCATTGCCTCCTCAACCCGGGTTAGGTGGTGCACGTCGAAGCGACGAACCGTCACCGATTTCGCCTCGGTGTTGGCCGGGAACCACAACTCGGCCTCGTCGATCGCGCCGGAACCGGAGATGTGTTCATCAGCACGGAGTGCGAGGAGGTAGAAACCCAATTGCATCGAGACCGACGCGTCTGCCAAGGTTGGGATTCGGGAGCCGGTCTTGTAGTCGACTATGCGGACGACGCCGTCATCGAGTTCGACCCGGTCGGCCTTTCCTCGCCAGAGCACGCCGTCGACATCGAGGTTGAGGGGCCGTTCGAGGGCAATCGGGATTCCGCGGCTCGGCCAGTGCTCATAGAGGTAGGTGATGATCCCCGCGGCCCGTCGATACCAAGCCGTCGCCCACGGCTCGCCCCCGAAGTCAGACGGTTCCCAAATCGAATCGAGAGCATCCAGGGCGACAGACAGCTCGGCGTGCTGCGTACCCGCTTCAACCGCGGATGCTTCAGCTCGCTCAAGCGTTTCGTGGATCAACGTGCCAAAGGTGAGGAAGGGCGTCGATTCATCTCCAACGTGCAGTCGCCGCTCAAATACGTAGCGGCGCGGGCAGGTGGCATAGCTCTCGGCCTGGCTCGGGGAGAGGGTGAAATCGTTGGCGACGATCCCGTGGTTTGGGCCGTGCTCTCGGACTCCTGCGAAAACCGTCGGTGATCGGAGTCCCCACTCGTTTCCCGTCCCGAGAACGGATAGGGCTGCCAGGCGACGGGGCCGGGCCTCACCCGGGTCGCGGACGATACGGCGTAGCCACGCTTCAGCTTCGAGAGACGTCACCGGGTCCACCCGTTCCGGTGGCCGCTTGACCGCCTCGAAGATTGAGTCAA
>JAHEDM010000297.1 GCA_024641205.1 Actinomycetes bacterium | reverse complement strand
GCCTGAGCAGCGAGGCCGCTCGCTTGGCCACCGCGACTCTGGGAGTGGTCGGCCAGGACGAGAACGGCTGGGGCGGCCATACCGTGGTGGACTACGGCGAGGACGAATACACGCGCGGCCGGGCCCATCCGATGATTGATCAGCGGCTCAGATTGCAACGTCTGGAAGCGGCGGGTCGCGATCAGCAGGTTGGTGTCATCCTCCTCGACGTTGTCCTCGGGTACGGGGCCCATCCCGATCCTGCTTCTGAGCTGGCTCCGGTGATCTCCCGTGCCACAGCAGCCGGGGCAGCAGTTGTGGTGTCGCTGTGCGGCACGAAGGGTGACCCCCAGGATCGTGATCGACAGGCTCTTCACCTCCACAAGGCCGGCGCATCCGTCTGGCTGTCCAATGCTGCGGCAGCCGGTCACGCGATTTCCCTCATCGAAGGAGGCGGAAGATGAGCGGGCTCGAGCGGCTCCTCGACACGGAGCCCGTGGTTGTGACGGCCGGAGTCGAAGTTCTGGCCGGGGCGCTCGAGTCGCAAAGCGTCGAGGTGCGTAGGACGGAATGGAGCCCGCCTGCGGCCGGGACAGAAGCAGCCCTTGCCAAACTGGCGGCCGGCCCCGAAGCAGCAGAGGCCAACGAGGTGGCCATCGCTCGCCTGCTGGAGGTCCGCCCCCATCTCGTAGATGTGGTTCGTGCGATTGATGTGATCCCCGGCCTGACCGAGCGCACCTTCCTGCATGCCGGTCCGCCCCTTTCCTGGGCGGAAGCCAGCGGACCGATGCGGGGTGCGCTGATGGGCGCCATGCTCTACGAAGGCCTGGCGGATACTCCCGAAGACGCGGCCGCACAGCTGGCCGCCGGTGACATCGAACTCTCACCGTGTCACCATCACCAGTCGGCCGGCCCGATGGCCGGGGTCATCAGCTCTTCGATGCCCGTCCTGGTTGTGCAAGATCCGGATACCGGACGGGTCGCCTATTCGACCCTCAACGAAGGGCTCGGCAAGGTCCTCCGCTACGGGGCATATGCCCCGGAAGTCATCGAGCGCCTCAGGTGGATGGAGCGTGTGCTCGGGCCGGTCGTGGGAGACGCCATCCGAAGGAGCGGTCCCGTCGATCTGCGCTCGCTCATCGCCCAGGCCCTGCAGATGGGCGACGACGGGCACAATCGCAATAGGGCCGGTACGTCGTTGCTGCTCCGGACCATCGGAGCCGCCCTGGTGGAGAGCGACATCGCTCCGGTCGCCGATCGTTCCGCGGTCTACTCGTTCATCGACTCCAACGACCACTTCATGCTCAATCTGGTCATGGCAGCCGGAAAGCTGATCGTTGACGCGGCGTCCGGGGTGGAGCACTCGAGCCTGGTGACCACCATGGCCCGGAACGGAACCGAATTCGGAATCCGGCTTTCCGGGACCGGCGACCGGTGGTTCACAGCTCCGGCGCCGACAGTCGACGGCCTCTTCCTGGGCTCGTTCACCGCCGAAGATGCCAACCCGGACATCGGAGACTCGGCCATCACCGAGACGATCGGCCTGGGCGGGTTTGCCATGGCCGCCTCCCCGGCCATCGTTGGGTTTGTCGGCGGCACGGCCACCGGAGCGGTTCAGCGGACCCTAGCCATGTACGAGATCACGATGGCGGAACATCCGTCCTATCAGATACCCATTCTGGAGTTCCGGGGAACCCCAACCGGGATCGACGCCATCCTGGTGACCCGGACCGGGGTTCGTCCCCAGATCAACACCGGCGTTGCGGGCAAAGAACCCGGCGTCGGGATGGTCGGAGCCGGATTGGTCGAAGCTCCGCTGGAGTGTTTCGTGCAGGCAGTCAACGCCCTGGCCGAAGGAACGGCAAGCCGTTGACCAGAGAGAACGGGTCGAGTGCCGCGCGGTTTTTCCCAAAACGCGTAGTTTTGACAAATCGACAAACGAGGAGGGTGGCATGACGATCGCCCAGGTGTTTGATTACCAGCGGCCCGAGACGCTCGACGAAGCCGCGCAAATACTCGCCGCCCACGGAGGCGACGTCCGGGTACTGGCCGGAGGTACCGACCTGGTCGCCTGGTTGCGGGACGAGGTAGTTGCACCCGACCTGCTCGTCGACATCAAGCGGATTGAGGGTCTCGACGAGATCGTCGACGAAGGAGACGCTCTGTCGATAGGTTCGCTGGTTACCTTCACCGACCTCATCAACTCCGACACGGTCCGCACCCTATTGCCGGTTCTTTCGGAGATGTCGGCGACGGTCGCTTCGACCGGTATTCGCAATCGGGCCACGCTGGCCGGGAACATCTGCTCGGCGGTCCCCTCGTGTGATGCCGGACCACCGCTCCTCGTGCATGGAGCCGTGGTGCACACCTTTGGAACGGCCGGCTCTCGCCGGATCCCGATCGATGATTGGTTCCTCGGCCCACGCCAGACGGCGCTCACCCCCGGCGAGATCGTGACCAAGGTCGTCATCCCGGTCCCGCCCGGCGGTCACGGCGCCGCCTATGTCAGGCTCAGTCGCTACGAAGGCGAGGATCTTGCTCAAGCCAGCGTCGCCATTCTGGCGCCTTCTGATCATCAGTTCCGGATTGCCTTCGGGGCGGTGGCGGCCACCCCCCGGCGCGCCCGACGCATCGAGTCGCTCC
>JAHEDM010000296.1 GCA_024641205.1 Actinomycetes bacterium | reverse complement strand
TTCAAGTTCTCGAGCACCTGGAGGTATTGGCCGGTTGTGAAATGCGCCGGCGCGGCCCACACGGTACGAGTAGGCATTTCGAGCCCCAGCAGGATGGCGGTCATCTTGCGCAGTTCGGCCGGCTCGAACACGCCTTTCTCAATATTGGCCGTCGCTTCCTTGCTGGTTTTGTTGAGCGAGGGAATTGTCCGATCGCACTCGAACGGCTGCTCGACCATCGCACGGAGCAGTCGGGCCGTGATCGCTCTGAAATCGGGGGGATTCTGGCCGAGTCCCTGCGCGTGGCCCACTCCTTGGTTCAGCTGAGCCTCGACCGCCTCGGTCTCGCGAATGACCCGCGGCGGCTTGTCGTGCTCACCACCGCCGTTGAAGTTGAGGAACGCATATTTGAGCTTCTGCTCGTGTTTGACTCGGCGCACCCGGTCACGATAATCGACGAGATGCTGTAACTGCTGTCCATCCAACTGGGTACCGGCGCCTTCCAGTATCACCTCGACCGCCTTGCTGGTCGAAAGCGGATCCATCAAACGGATTGTCGTTGTGCGTGTTTTGAGATCCCAGAACCAGAAGGTGCCGTCTTCAGAAGCGGTTTTCTCGGCGATGGCTTGGCCGTCGAGTTTGACTGACGCGGGTTTGACCAGGCCGTGAACGCGGACCTGATAGCGTCGGCGGAGGAGCTGACCCTCAAAACTTCCCTCAGCGGGAGAGATTATCAGAACGTGGTCGCCGCCGTCCCCCTTGGGAGCGAACGCGAGCGGCGTCCACGCCAGCCGGTTCTTGCGGTATTCCAGTGACAGGCCGTCATCTTCATACAGCGTGAAGGTCGCCCCCTCCGCGGAGGCGTAGACGTCGAGCGTCAGTGGATCGACTGGTTTCTGGTCCGTGTAGTCCATCGGCGGAGCCAGCGGGATGATCGAACCGGCTCGCACAAAGAGCGGCATGCGATTCAGAGGACACGTGTAAGCCACGACCTGACCGCCCCGGTAATACTCGCCCGTGAAGTAATCATACCAGTTGTCGCCCGCGGGCAGGTACACGTCCTTGACGACCGGTTTGCCTCGGCCCGGCTCGGTCACCGGCGCCACCAGCAGATCGTGTCCAAACATGAATTGATGGCGGAATTGAAAGGCCTGTTCCTCGTTGGGATATTGCAGATACATTCCCCGAACCAGCGGCAGGGCCGTGTCGTGGGCGACTCGCGCCATCGTGTACGTGTAGGGGAGCAACCTGTACCGCAAGCCCACGAACTGGCGGTAGTTCTCCTCACCTGCCTCACCATATTCCCAGGGAAGTCGCATGCCCCACAACCCGTGGAACCAGAAAACTGGGCTGAACGCGCTAAACTGCACCCAGCGGTGATAGAGTTCCGGTTCAACGTTGACGCCGTAGACGGCCGTGCACAGATTGATCACGTAGGGGACGAGCATGTTGCCGCTCTGCTGGGTAAACGGCACAACCAGAGTCAGAGTATTCCATTGCGGGATTAGGTCCGAGGAGAAGAATCCCCCGGAGCGATGTGAACCCCAGGCACCCAGCCGGCAGAAGGCAAAGGATCGCTGGCCGGTCAGCCGTTCCTGGCCCCGGTATTCGATTTCGCGTGTCCACATCATGGGGTCCAAGCCCTCCACGGCGGCGCCGGCGCAGCCGTCCTGCCACCAGAACGCCATCCCCATGTCGAGCAAGGGCTTGAGCAACAAGTTAACAAACGCTTCGGCATATTGTTTGTTGCCCAGGTCGTGACTGATCTGCTTGATGTCTGCGGGATAACCCATCAGCTTGCGGAGGGCCTCGAAGTTGTGGTCGCTCTCCGGTGTCAACGGCGCATAATGCTCGTTGAACGTCGTGCGGATTCCTCGCTCACGCATCCATTTGAGCCATCCGGCAGGGTCGGGCATCTGTTCGCGATCGAAGTCATAGCCCGACCACACAACATTGGTCCACGAGCAGGAGTCGACCACCAGCATATCGAGCGGCAGGTGCTCCTCGCGATACCGATCCACGATGAGCTGCCACTGGTTGGCTGCGTAACCGGAACGAGAGCCAAACCACGCGCCCAGGACATATCTGGGGATCAAAGGGACGGGACCAAGCAGTTCGGCGCAGCGTTTGAGCATGCTCGCGAAATCGCGGCCATAGACGAAGAAGAAGAGGTCCTGCCCACCCTGCACCGGCCGGGCCTTGACCCATTCGGTCGCCCGGTCGTAGATCGCCGTGCCACTGTCGTCGAGCAGATACCAGCCCTCGCGGCTGAGCAAACCCGGATCGGTAACCGGGACCGAGCGGATGGCGATGTCGCCGACCACGCCGCCCAGGTTCCCCTTGTCTTCGGCACCTGGTTGCCACCTGTGTTCGCCGTTGGCGTCATTCCAGGTAATCGCCAGCGAATCCTTCGTGAAAGGGGCGCCGTCGTTCCTGTAACGCAGCGTCATCTTGCCGGTGTCCAACACGAGCCAGCCGTTCTCATCCTGGCTGTGTCGCACGTCGACGGCTGGCCAGTTGCGTTTGAGTACTGCCACGCTCGGCGCATCGATGAACTCACCAGTGGGCGAATACTCCATCCGGATCAGGTCGGGTGCGAGTACCTGAAAGCGCGCTTTCTGTGTTCGTAACACCGCCGCATCGG
>JAHEDM010000073.1 GCA_024641205.1 Actinomycetes bacterium | reverse complement strand
TCTTCCACCGACTTCGAGAAACAAGTCGGGCTCCGGGAGGGAGAGCTCTGTGAAGAAGGATGCGGAGAGATTGGGGTCGTAGTGCTGGCCCGTGTGGATAACCCAAGCCGCATCGCCTAGCAAACGGATGATGTGGGCGAGCTTGACGATCTCCGGACGGGTGCCGAGAACAACGGCAATCGACTTGTTGGGGAGCTGCTGGTCCATAGCGGTAGGGAGAGTAGCGCCGCGAGATACGTAGATGTACTGGGCGCCACTAGCCTCGTGGCGATGCTTGAGATCCTCTCCATCGCGCTTCAGGCCTTGTTGGTCACTGTTGTCTTGTACAACCTGGGGGTAGCCGTCATGGGCTGGCACACTCCACCTCCTCCGGCTGTTGGGAATCGGCAGCGCCGATTGCGCGTAGTGATTCCGGCGCACGATGAAGAGGCCGTGATCAGTGACTTACTAGACGACCTCGTCCTGCAGGACTATCCGGCGGACGGTTTCGAGGTTTGGGTTCTGGCCGATCGCTGCCACGACCGCACGGTGGAGATCGCTCGATCGAGTGCTCTCGTGGCTGAGCGTCTGGAAGGTCAGGATGGAAAGGGGGCAGCCCTTGCCTGGTATCTGGAGCATCGCCCACTCGACGGCGACGACACGCTGGTTGTCATCGATGCAGACAACCGGCTTCCCGCCGGCTTCCTGGGACGCATCTCCGACGAACTCGATGCGGGAGCAACGGTGGTGCAGACCTACCTGGATACCGCCAACCCTGATGTGTCCCCCATGGCAACGGCCTCGGCGCTCAGCTATTGGGCCTCGAACAGGATGGTGCAGCTTGCCAGGCACAATCTCGGCTGGCCGGCCGACCTGGGCGGAACGGGAATGGCGCTGACCGCCACGGCAATCGAAGCGGTCGGGGGGTTCGGCTCATCCCTCACCGAGGATCAGGAACTTGGTGTGAAGTTGGCCTTGGCCGGGCATCCGGTTCGGTGGATTCACGACATCCGGATCAGAGACGAGAAACCGCAATCCCTTGGTGTTGCCGTCCGGCAGCGAGCCCGGTGGGCAACCGGGCGAGCCCATGTGGCCCGCCGCCACTTCGGAGCGCTACTCAGGTCACGGCGACCAGGAACCACCGATCTCGCCGCCCGGCTCGTACAGCCGGGGCGGACTTTCCTTGCGCTTCTCACCGTGATTCTTACCGGTGTAGCGGCGTTGTGGCCAAGCGGCTACCTGCTCTCCTGGCCGCTATGGATGTCTGTCGCTCTGCTGCAGTTCTTGGCGCCTTTGCCGTTTCTGGCTCGCGACGGAGTGGAGTCCCGCTACCTGCTGCGATACCCGATCCTGACCCTCGTGGGAATCCTGTACCTGCCTGCGAGAGTGATGGGACTATTCAGCCGCGGCTGGTATCACACGCCCCACGAAGGGGATTGACGGAACACCTAGGAGGCGTTGGTGGCTTTCCGCACCGCTGAAGGACGCCGGATCAGACCACGAAACAGGCCCGCCCCGTAATTGAGGTGCATGATGGCGGCCGCGATGGACACTCGGATTCGGTCGGCCGGCCGGCGTGCGACCCGTGCGGCCAGCAGGAGAGCCACGATCCATATCGCCAGCAGGGACCAGAACGGCAGCCGGATTCCAGTCGCGATTGCCAGCAGAAGCGTACCCACGAGGGCGATCACCAGTAGGAGGGGTGCCAGCGGTCGCCAGGATGGCCATCGTCCGTTGACATAGAGCATGTCGGCCTTGCCTGCTCCGTAGCGGTAGAACTGTCGACCGAGGCTGCGCATCGTCTCCCGCGGAAGATACGTCGACTTGATGGCTGGGTCCAGGAGGATCGTTTTCCCTGCTGCCCTCCACCGGTAGTAGAGGTCGGCATCCTCGGCGACGCCGTACGGCAGGTGCTGATAGCCGCCCGATGCTATGAAGTCTGAGCGCCGAAACGTTCCGAGATAGACCGTGTCTGCTTCACGGCGGGAGTCGGCGTGGTGGAACACGCCGGGCCCGATGGCAAGCCGTGACTGCATGGCGAGTGCGACCGCCTTGCCGAAAGGCGCGTTCCCCGCCGGTTCGAGGCGGCCGCCCACCGCCACCGCCGCCGAGTCGAGGAGAGCCTCGACCGACTTCGATACGTAATCGGCTGCGTAGGTTGTGTGGGCGTCGATGCGGATCAGGATCTCCGCAGTCGATACCGAGGCCAGGAGGTTGAGTCCAAACGACTGCCTGCGTTGTGGGTTCCAGAAGACCTTGATCTCGATGTCGCCAACACGGGCCCACTCAGCCAGCCGCTCCGCAGTGCCGTCCGTCGAACCACCCTCGGCAACAAGCACTTCCAGGGGCCCCGCGTAGTCCTGGTTGGCCACCGAATCGATGCACGCCTCAATGTTCTCGATCTCGTTGAGAACTGGAAGCAACAAGCTGACGGATGGATGCTCGGACACGCTGCGAGCATACCGCCGGATTGGGTGACGAATGTGTTGCCCGGTGGGGCGATGCCCCCTCCGGGTTCGCCTGTCGGCGAAACCACCTCCCCCGTCTGTGCCTGGGGAGGAATGCGGGGCCAACTGCCAATCGTCGCGCAGCGGTAGGTTCCACGTTCTGGGTCTTGCCTGGCGAGCGTTGGCTTACTGTCTACTGCCCACTGCCTACTGCCTACTGCGTACTGCCTTGAGCCGGGGAGCCAATCGCCAATTGCCCTTTCCCACTCCCACTATCCTCGCTCTGCGTGGAAGCCTCTGCACCAACCCACCAGATGTCCCTGCTCCGGCAGCGTCTCTTCCTCGCAATGGTGGCGGTGCTCCCTCTGCACACGGTCTTCCTCACTGCCTGGATTTCGTGGAAGCCGTATCTCGTCCTCGTGATAGTCATCGCCGCGCTGGACATCGTGGAATGGATCCGTCTGCGCAGATATCCCTGGAATTCGATGATCACCGGGGTACTGGCCGCCTTCTTCGTTGTGGTCCTCATCGGCTGGCCGGCGACTGAGTATTTCGAGAGATTCGCGCAGCTATTTCTGGCCCTTGGTGTCGGCGCTCTCGTGCTCCTCACGACGGAGCGCAGCCTGCGTCAACCCGGGATGGTGGACCGGATGCTTCGGGTCGCAGTTTGGAGCGGTGCCCTCATGGGAGTGACCGCAGTGCTGTTCGAGTTGGTCGCCCTCGGCGTGTTCGGCGCCACTGCACACACCACGATCGGTCAACTCCCGGGGGTGTTCCGGGTCACGAAACCTGCCTATCTGGATGAAGGTTTCTTCGCATTGACGAACTGGCATCAGGACCCCGGCTACTCGGCAGCGTGGAGCAACCTCTGGATAGTGCTCGTTCTGGCCGCGGCGGCCCGGGGCGTCGCCACCGGACGTAGATGGGTGGATGGACTGATAATCGGCGGTCTTGCGTTCAACGTGCTCATGGCGTTCAGCAGAACGGGATGGACCGCCCTGCCGATCGTTGTCGGCGTCTCCGTTGTCCTCTTGGTGAAGAGCGGGATGATTGAAATCCGGCAGCTAGCCAGGCTCCTTCTCGTCGCGCTGCTGACGGTCGGTCTGCTCACATCGGTGATGCTGGTGGTCGACCCCCCGGATGTCGGAGGCGACCTGACTTTGCAGTTCGATTTCCGCCTCAGTCAGGGCTGGCAGCTCTTGTCCGATATCACCGGACTATTCGAAACATCTGCTCCGTTCGAAGATCGTTTTTCCGTATCGGAGCAACGAGCCGACGTCTGGCCTGAATACGTCGACATGTTCCGCGAGAACCCCTGGCTCGGCGTAGGTCTCGGTGTCGGCTGGCAAACAAACAGCCTGCAGCAGGAACCACACAATCTGATCCTCGAACTCCTCGCCGAACTGGGGTTGCTGGGTGGCTTCGTATTCGTGGTGGTTGTGGTTGCGATCGTCGCCCGCGGGAAAGGTGCAATAGGCGTCGGTGCCCTGGTGGCGGCATTGCTGCCGTTCATAAGTCAGACGGTTCTCTTCGAACCGGCCTGGTGGTTCGCCGCAGGCGTGCTGCTGGCAGGGGGTTCGGCCCAAAAACTCGAGATTACCCGCACAGCGTAAGCCTCCTTCTACACTTGACTTCGATCCCCGGGGCTGGCTGAGGGGGAACTGAGCGGTCCATAGGAGGTCGGTTCGTGATGCGGGTATGGAGGTGGATGGCAGGCTCCACGCTGGCTGTGGCCGTCTTCGTCGTACCCGGCCTTTCCCTTGCGGACGTCCCACCCCCTGCGGAACAGGGATCGTTTGAGATTCCACCGCCGCAGGACCACACCGGCGTCTGGACCACACCGGCGGTTGAGCTAACAACGACGGCCGTGGGCGTGTCATGGCAGCAGGGCGAAGATCCCGGTTCGGTCTCAGTTCGGGCCAGCGAGGATGGCATGGTCTGGGGCCCCTGGACAGAAATCCACACCGAGGTCGCCGACCACGGTCCGGACGCATCGACAGCAGAGGCCGCGGGGGTTCGACCGGCATCCGATCCGGTCTATGTAGGGCAAGCCGAGTTCGTTCAGTTTCAAGGAAATGGGTCGGAGCAACTCGAGGTCGAATGGGTGGAGACGGCCGGCCGGCGAATGGGCCTGCTCGACCGTATTTCACACTTCTTCGACCGATTGACATGGGGTGAGAAGAACCCGGTCGTGGCACAACCCGACTCGCCTTCGATGGTCACGCGAGCGGAATGGGGTGGTGACGCGTGCATTGGACCGGAACCCCACGAACTCGATTACGCCGACAGGGTTCAGGTGATGTTTGTTCACCACACAAACCACGGTGGCAACGAGAACGGCTACACCGCCGGCGAAGTCAAGGACCTGATCTACGCCATCTGCACGTATCACGTGCAAGTCAGAGAGTTCTGGGACATCGGCTACAACTTCCTGATCGACAAATACGGTGTGATCTACGAAGGTCGCAGAGGAGGAATCGACTCGACACCGATGGGCGCCCACACCGGAGGATTCAACAGCTACTCGACGGGAGTCGGCTTCATCGGTGATCACCAGTCGGTGGCGCCGACCGAGGCTGCACAGGAGGCCTTCAAACGGCTGGCGGCATGGAAACTCGACGTCCATCATGTGGATCCGAATGCGACTGTCATCCTGGAGTCTCTGGAATCGACCCTCTATCCGGAAGGTGAGATGGTCACATTCCGAACGGTATCGGGCCACCGCGACGCAGCGTCAACCGCATGCCCCGGCAACGCTTGTTACTCACTGATCAACCCCCTGCGAGCGGCCGTAGCTCCGATCGGTGGCCCCAAGATCTACGGGGGATGGCCTGCGACTGGACCCATCCAAGGGCTGCCCGATACGGGCTACGTGCCCACCGCATTCCCGATCCACTTCTCGGAGGCGATGAACTGGGAGTGGGTCATTACTGATGGCGACGGTGTTGAGCTCGCCCGCTTCACCGGCAGCGGCACCGAGGCGGCCCCAACCTGGAACGGTACCTTCAACGGTGAGGTCCTTCCCGTGGGCGACTACTTCGCGAGTGTGAGCGCTAAACCGATTTCCGGAGCCACGGTTCCCCGGCCGGCACATTTCGTGTTCCAGTTGGGTTCCTATTACCCACCGTTCTCCGATGATGACGATTCCCCTCACGCCTCCAACATCGCGCTGATATTTGAAGCCGGAGTCACGGTTGGTTGCGACGTTGAGCTCTATTGCCCGAAAGAGGCCGTAACGCGCTGGCAGATGGCGATCTTTCTCAGGAGAGCTTGGGAATTGCTCGGCTTCGACCTGCTGGAGGTCGGCGCCTCGGAGTTCACCGACCTCGGCGGACTGCCGGCGGAGGCCGTATCGTCGATCGGTCAGATCGCGGCTCTCGACATCACCAGCGGGATCAGTCCCGGCCGGTTCGCTCCGTATCGCACGCTCAGCAGGTGGCAGATGGCCCTGTTTCTGACCCGACTCTGGGAACGTGCCGGCCTGTACGAGCTCCCTACCGGCGGCGGTAGCCCCTTCACCGACGTGCTCGATCTCCCACCCGACGTACAGGTAGCGATCACTCAGTTGGCGGAGTTGGGAATCACCAGCGGAACTACACCGAACACCTATGATCCTCACGGTGTCGTGACCAGAGGTCAGATGGCCACGTTCCTGGCTCGCACACTGCAAAGACTCGGCTGGAATCCGGAGGCTCCATGAGGTCGAAACGCTCGGCCGTTCTCATCTTCACCGTCTTGACCATGCTGTTGCCGACGGCGGTGGCTTCAGCTCAAGCAAAGGACGTTTATCGCTTCGAGGGTGGCGGCTGGGGCCACGGCGTGGGGCTGAGCCAGTACGGCGCCTATGGGCAGGCGCTCGAAGGTCGCACATACGATGAGATCCTCTCCCACTACTACCAGGGAACCGGCCTCGCTGCGCACGGAACCCTGGCGCTTCGTTCGGACGCACTGACTACGGTCCCCGACGCATTGTGGGTCGGACTCGACCAGAACCAGACCAAGGTCACTTTCGAAGCGATCGGCGGCGCCCTCGACCTGTGCCAGGTGAACGACGGAACCGGGCCCTGTCCTCGACCCGAACATCCTCAACCCGGAGAAGTGTGGACCCTGGAGAAGGTGTCGGGGGGATGTCGATTCTTCCTGAACGGGGCCGCCGTGGGGCCCCAGCCGGGTGGTTGTCGCGCTTCGATTTCCTGGAACGAGACCACCACCAGAATCAAACTGAACGGAAGGCAATATGCCTACGGGACGGTGAAGATCCGCACGTCCAATGTAGCGTCGGGCAATTTCCACGTCTCCCTGGCTATCGATCTCGAGGATTACATGCGTGGTATCGCAGAGATGCCCCCTCACTGGGCGCCCGAGGCATTGAAGGCCCAGGCCGTCGCGGCCCGCACGTTCGCCGTGTATCGATTCCTGACGTACGAGCGCCCGCTGCTCCGGACCGAATCGGACGCCGGACTGGCAGACAGCCGCAAGGCGACCTGCTGGTGCCATGTGCGTGACTGGTCCATCGATCAGGTTTACCTCGGCTACTCCCAGGAGACGGGCGTTGACTCACCCAACTGGCTGGGTGCCGTTGCGGCGACAACTGATGAAGTTGTGATCTATGAGGGCGCCGACTGGGCCTCATTTACCCGCGACAAGGTCGCCGGAGCCTTCTACTTCTCGTCTTCGGCCGGCGCCACAGAGAGCAACGTCGATGGCTTCGGGTCGTCGGTGCAATACCCCTATCTGGTGTCGGTCGACGATCACTGGTCGACTAACGCGGGCCTGAACCCGAATGCCTACTGGGAAAAAGACGTACCGGTGGCGGTGCTGACGTCCGCGTTGGGATGGAACTCCGTGACTTTGGTCGATCTTCTCAACCCGGCGCCTGGTGCCAGGGTGGAGTTCACGGGAGTGTTGAACGGCTCCGAGGTGAAGGCCACGAAGGGCCCTTCATGGCTGCAAATCAACATGGGCCTTCCTTCTCCGCATGTGACGGGATTGGTCGGGGATCCGACCGGACCGCCACAAACCGCCGAGGATCCGACGGTCATTGTCCATCCCTTCACAGACCTGAAGGACAATCCGCATGAGCGGGCGATCGACACGATATGGCAGGCGGGTATTACCACGGGCTGCACAGTCGATCAGTACTGTCCCACCGTGCCTGTTGAACGGTGGCAGATGGCACTCTTCCTGACTCGTTTGTGGCCGCTCACAGGATACGATCTGCTCGGGGCCGTAGACCAGGGCTTCACCGATCTCGGAGGCCTGTCGAACGAAGCGCGGGCCGCGGTCAACCAGCTGGTCGCCCTCAATATCACGAAGGGGTTCTCCGACACCGAGTTTGCACCATACAGCGACGTTTCCCGCTGGCAGATGGCACTGTTTCTCACCCGCCTTGTGAACAGCACAGGGTTTCCTCCGCCGGATGGCACAGCGCAGGGGTTCACCGACATCGGCGACCTACCCGAGTCGACCCAGATTGCCATCAACCAGCTGAAACAGCTGGGGATTACCACCGGAACGACCGCGACCACTTTCACACCAAATGCACCGGTGCGCCGTGACGAGATGGCCTCGTTCCTGTCGAGAACACTCGATTTGGTCGGCCTCGGCGCCTAGTAACAGCGTTTTCGCGCGACATTCGGTACCTATAGGGTCGGAATGTCGCGCGAAAACGGCGTCTGGGTCGGGTAACTCGGCTCCGCTTGTAGCATCGCGGCGATGGCGAGCACTTATCACGAGCTTGTAGAGGAACTGCGGCCGTCCGTGCGCGAAACGACCGTTGCCGAACTCGCGTCGCGGCTTGGGACTGCCACGCTGGTCGATATCAGGGAATCCGAGGAGTATGCCCTCGGTGCCATTCCGGGCTCGGTGTTCCTTCCGCGAGGTGTGCTCGAAGCCGGGATCGTCGAATATGCGAGCGAGCCCGACACCGACATCGTGCTCTATTGCGCCACCGGGCATCGCAGCGTCCTCGCCGCCCACTCTCTCCAGCAAATCGGCTACACCAACGTGTCCAGTCTCTCTGGAGGAATCGAGGAGTGGAAGACGCAGGCCTCAGCCGGATCGACGGTCGCAGCAGGTGCTCGTGGAGCCATCGAGAGTCCCAAAACACTCACCATCGAACAGCGCGCTCGTTACAGCCGCCATCTCACTCTGCCGGAAGTAGGGGAGCGTGGCCAGCGGAAGCTCCTGGCATCGAAGGTGCTGCTCATCGGCGCCGGGGGCCTCGGCTCGCCGGCCGCCCTCTACCTGGCAGCGGCCGGTGTCGGGACGCTCGGCATCGTCGACTCAGACGTAGTCGATGCCTCGAACCTTCAGCGTCAGATCCTCCACGACACGGCGCGGATCGGGGAGAAGAAGGTCGACTCGGCCAGGCAGACTCTCGAGGCGATCAATCCGGACGTGGCAATCGAGACCTATGCCACCCGTCTCTCCGCCGACAACGTGCTCGACATCATGGAGGGTTACGACGTCGTTGTCGACGGTGCAGACAATTTCCCGACTCGCTATCTAGTCAACGACGCTTCTCTTCATCTGCGGATCCCGGTAGTGCACGGGTCGATTTTCCGCTTTGAAGGTCAGGCCACGGTGTTCAGCCCTTACGAAGGCCCGTGCTATCGGTGCCTGTTTGCCGAACCGCCGCCGCCCGAGCTCGCCCCCTCTTGCGCCGAGGCGGGTGTGCTCGGAGTGCTGCCCGGCATCATCGGATCCATCGAAGCGGTCGAGACGTTGAAGATGCTGCTCGGAATCGGCGAGTCGCTGGTCGGCAGGTTGCTCCTCTACGACGCTCTCGACCAGGATTTTCGGATTCTGAAGCTGAATCGCACTCCGGATTGTCCGGCATGTTCGGATCAGGCGA
>JAHEDM010000072.1 GCA_024641205.1 Actinomycetes bacterium | reverse complement strand
ACTCCGCATTCCGGAGACGGTCGAGGCCGGATGGCCTCAGTTGCCTGCCGACGTGCGGGCTCTTTGCACTGCGTATGCCGACGGGCTCAATCGCTATGCCCAGCAGCATCCGTCTGAGGCGCTCTTCGGATTGTTCCCCCTCGAAGGCAAAGACATCGTGGCTGCTTTCACTCAGAAAGTACCGCTGTTCTTTGGTTTGGACGGTGTCCTCGGTTCGCTCTTCTCCGAGGAACGGCCCGACCTGGAGGCGGCCGCCATGCCAACCGTCCGGTACGGCTCAAACGTGTTCGCAGTGTCACCCCTGCGCAGCGCCGCAGGCGAGACCATGCTGGTCTCCAATTCCCACCAACCCTGGACCGGGCCGGTTGCCTGGTACGAAGCGCATGTGACCAGCGACGAGGGTTGGGATATGACGGGTGCGCTCTTTCCGGCCATGCCCATGCTCGCCCTCGGACACAATCAGGACCTGGCCTGGTCGTTCACCGTGAACTCCCCGGACCTGATCGACGTGTACGAGCTGGAGATCGATCCAAATGATCCCGACCGCTATCGGCTTGACGGCGAATGGTTGACGCTCGAGACCCGGCGGGTCGGGATCCAGGTGCGGCTGGCGGGCAGGTTGCGGTGGACTTTCAACCAGGATGCGCTTTGGTCCGAGTTCGGTCCTGTGGTGAGGCAACCGCATGGCACCTATGCCATCCGGTATGCGGGAATGGGAGAGACGGGACTGGTCGAACAGCTGTATCGGATGAACAGGGCGACCGGCTTCGAGGAGTGGAAAGCAGCGCTCGCCACCCAGGATGGACTGCCTTCCTTCAACATCGGGTACGCCGACGCCGAGGGGACGATCGCGCTCGTTTACCACGGCCTGTTTCCCGACCGCGACCCGGCCTTCGACTGGTCCGGGTACCTGCCCGGCAACACCAGCCAGACATTGTGGAGCGGCTATGTGCCACTCGATGACCTGCCCTGGGTCATTGATCCCGCAGGCGGTTTCATTCAGAACTCCAACTCGACCCCGTTCACCGCGGCTCTCCAGGAGCTCGATCCGGCCGACTACCCGGAGGCGATGGGCGTTGAGGTACAGGAAACCAACCGGTCGCTCCGATCGCGGGAGCTGCTGGCCTCCGACTCAAGTCTCACAGCAGACGAGCTGGCTGCGATCAAGTGGGACATGACCTATCACCCCGACTCGTTGGTCGCGAGGCTGGCAGAACGCATCCCAACGCTTGCCACTGAACCGGACCTGGCCGAGGCGGTCGCAGCTGTCGCCGCCTGGGATCGAGAAGCCGATCCAGATGATCCCGCTTCTGCGCTGATGGTGGGGACGCTGGCCGAACTATTGGACGCCGGGGCCGATGTGAATGCCTCCCAGCTCGGAGCGGGAGAGGTCGGAGACGAGGAGCTGCGAACCGCTTTTACGGCCGCCGTTGCCACGCTCACCGAGCACTTCGGACGGGTGGACCCGCCCTGGGGGGAAGTCAACCGGCTGGTACGGGGTGACCTGGACATCGGTTTGGGTGGCGGGCCCGACTTGCTGCATGCCGTTTACGGAGACCAGATCGACGGAAGATTCGAGGGGATCGCAGGCGACGCCTACGTCTTGATCGTTGCGTTCGGTCCGGACGGGACCATTACCTCACACAGCATCCATCAGTTCGGGGCAAACACCCTGGGGGAGGGGTCTGCTCATTACGCCGATCAAGCCCCACTCTTTGCTTCCCGCCGGTTCAAACCGGTCTGGTTCACCGAAGCGGACATCCTCGCCAACCTGGAACGCGAGTACCGGCCGGGCGAATAGCCGCTGCGAAGGCCGAAGGTTTGAGCCGTTGGCCGCTATCCGTCTTCGACGATGACGGTTCCGGTGTAACCGTCCACGACCACGGTTGCACCGTCGGGCAGCCGGGTGGCTCCCGTCACCGAGACCACACACGGGATCCGGTACTCGCGAGCGACGATGCTGCTGTGCGAAAGCATGCCTCCCGCCTCGGCGATCACGGCCCCGGCCCTGGCGAAGAGCGGCGTCCAGCCGACGTCGCTGAACGGGATCGCAATCACATCGCCCGGCTGGACCTTCGCCGAATCGTCGATTCCTTTGACGATTCTCAACGTGCCCCGATGGCGGCCCCGGGAGGTTGCCACTCCTTCGAGCCGCTCGGCCGGGTTGGGGCCCAGGCGCGCCGGAACAAAGTCGTCGCCGAAGATGATCTCCGGCATGTCAACGTCCTCGAGTTCGGCCATCTCGGCGCGCCGGCTGCTTACCAGCCCGGCCGGCCCAGCCGTGTCGTCGCCCAGGAGAACGGCTTGTACCTCATGGAGGTGCAGGTACATCACGTCCTCGGCCTTTTCCATCAACCCCCGGGCAGCGAGGCGCCGACCGGCTTCGATCAACAGGGGACGGAAGAGACCATATCCGTAGGTATAGACAAAGCTGATGGCCTCCCGGTGATCGACAAACTGGCTGGCCCGCCCGTGCAAAGACCGCACGATTCGCCGGGAGACAGAGTTGAGCTTCCCGGTTGCCTCCCGCCAGGGTCGGGCCTGGTGAGCTCCTGTGGTCTCTGTGTGATCGAGCGCCAGGCGCAGCACGGCCTCAGGTCGTTCGCTCCAGGGTGGGATCGAGAAGTCGTTTCCGCTATCCGAAAGGTGCCCGAAACGATCGAGAAAGTCTTCGAATTCGCGACGGACCTCATCGGGAAGGCCCGGCCGGCCGGTCCGGTCGAAGTTCTTCACCACCTCGGGTCCGACCTCCACCAACGTGGCTCCCAGGCGGTCGAGGGCCGGGTTGGGGTTGAAGGGATTGGCCGGATCACTCAGTTCGAGGTCGAGCCCGTCGACATCGATCCCGCCTTTTGTAATGGCCCCTCGCAACAGCGTGACGTAGAGGTTGGCCAGGAGCGGGATGACGATGTTCTGGTAGGCGGCCCGGGTGGCCAGGTCGGCCAGATCATCGATTCGGGCGAGGAGCCCGGTGTCGCTCAGGGTGGAGAGGTCGTCTCGTTCGAAGACCTTGAATTGGTTCCAGAGCTCGTCGACTTCCCCGTCGACCCGTTTCCCGTAGCGAGCCTTGCGGGTGGCGGTAGCCAGGAGACGGGGGAGATGGCGGACTGTTGAGAGTGTGGGTCGGAAAGCCGGTTTGGCCTCTGAGGGCAAGCCCAGCAGCATTTCCAATGCGTCGCGCGGCATGCCCAACCTCGCAAAGATCTCGCCGATGGCCGCCATGTTGAAGTACGAGCGGTAGGCAAAGGCTTTGGCCAGTTGTTCGGGCCGCAGGTCGTTGGGGCCGATCACCTCCCCGAAGAGGTCGATCCACGCCCGGTTGACCACCGGGACGTTGATGGACCACACGAGCGGCTTGATCATGCCCGGCATCACTTCACGAGATATGCGATTCGAGTAGACGGCGACATCCTCCAGGCCGGTGATCGGACGCAGTTGCACCCACCACACGGCTGTGCCGTCCCATACCCATTCGAGATCGACCGGTGACCCGAACTGCTCGGCCACTTGGGCCGTCTCTTCGACGATGCTGCGAGCTACTCCGTCCGGGAGCACGGGCCCGTCTTCCGGCTGCAAGCTCCAGCCGCCCCATCGTCCGATCCATCGCTGCGGAGTTACGCCTTCGTCGACAAGAGCGTCCCCCAGTCCGGCTACGGCTTCGATGACTATCTCATTGAGCCCGGTCATTGGATTGCGAGAAAAGGCCACGCCGGATACCCGAGGGGTGACCATACGCTGCACCATGACCGACATGGCGATCGGAGTGGCGTCGCCCGTTCGCCGGCGATAGGCGGTTACGGTCGATCCGGCCGCAGACAGTCGCACCCGGCGAATCGCCTCCGCCACATCGCCCGGACCGAACACATTGAGCTCGGTGGCGAACTGGCCTGCATAGGAAGACCCGAAGCCGTCCTCAACGGCCGCCGATGATCGCACCGCCCAGGGACCTCGGTCGGGGAGCCACTGTTCTACTTCCGGCGGTTCCGGTGGTGCCTGCGTAGCCGGCACCACCCAGGTTTCGGGGACCCGGTAGCCGTGACGGATCAACCAATGAACTCTGCCGGCTTTGCCGCCGATGGCCGTCGGAGCTTCTGACGACCCCGTCAAGACATAGGCTTTCATCTGCTATCCCCGCCCGTTATCCTCATCCGCCACGCTAGGTGGTTGCGTACATGATACGTAGTCACAGTGAGAGGTGGATGGTGGGCGAGAAAGTGGCCGTGCTGTTGTGCGGATACGGCGAGGTGGAGGACTACGAGGAATTCGCCGATTACAACGAGAAGTCCTTCCGGTTGCTGGTTTCCAAATCGATCAAGTTCCCGGACTTCTCGATTCCCTGGCTTTCCCGCCGCCTCGAACGTCAGCAGCGCAAAGAGTGGCATGCGGCCAACCACTACCACTCACCTCACAATGACATTTTCGAACGGCAGCGAGCCGGTATCGAAGACCATCTCAAGCTGACCTACGGGGATGAGGTGCGTGTCTTCAAGGCATTCAACTTCGTAGAGCCGTTCATGCCGCACCAGGTGCTGGCGGAGATACGGGAGCAAGGCTTCGAACGGATCGTCGTGTATCCCTGGCTGGTGGTCGATTCCATCTTCACCGGGGGTCTGGCCCTCGAGCAGATCAACCAGGCACTTCATCCGGATGGTGCTTGGGTCTCCGACATGCGGTACTTGCCGTCATTTTGGGAGCGGTCGGATTTCCAGGAGCAGCTCGTTGCCCATCTGGATCGGGGTGTTGCGCCACTCCTCGAACGCTATGCACCCACGCAGATCGGCCTGGTGCTCTGTCTCCACGGCTGCCCGCTCGAGAACAAAGGGATGGAAACCGGCGTGCGGGAGAGCCGGGCCCTCTACTACGCCCTCCAGGAGAGGCTTATTCGACGGTTCCCGCTGGTGAGCCCGGGATGGATGAACCATCCCGTTCCCGGCAAATGGACCACTCCGGACGTTGATCAGGCGGCGGCCAACCTCATGGAACTCGGAGCCAGGGCCCTCGTTTTCCTGCCCATCGGGTTTGTTACCGAGAATCACGAAACGCAACTGGATATCGGCTACACGATCGAGAAGGTTCGCGACCGGGTCGAGACGCTTCACCTGTCCACCCTCAACGACGATCCCGACCTGCTGCGGATGGGGGCCGGGTGGATAGAGCCGTTGATCGACGAGATGAGGGTTGGCTAGGCCCGGGCAGGTTCGGCCGCGGCAGGAGGGTCCCGGCTACGTCAACCGGTACGAACGGCTTCGGCCGGTTCAATGCGGGCGGCCCGGATGGCGGGATAGAGGCCGGCCAGCGCGCCAACCGCCAGGGCAGCGCCGATGCTGCCGAACAGGCCGGCCACCGGCACCGCCAGGGTCAGATCCCGATTGATGGCGAAAGCCACGGTGATACCGGCGCCGAGCAGGACACCAACCACGCCGCCTGCGGCTGCCAGGAGTGTGGATTCGATGAGGAATTGTGCTCGGATATGCCCGCGGGTGGCGCCCAGGGCGCGGCGCACGCCAATTTCCATGCGTCGCTCGAGTACCGACATGACCATGATGTTGGCGATCGCTACGCCACCAACCAGTAGCGCCACGGCCCCCAAGGCGACGAGAAGCCCGGTGAGCGCTTCCTCGGCGGCTTTGCGAGCGGCCAGGGCGTCGGAAGGCCTGGTGATTTCGACCTGATCCGGGCTCTCCGGGTTGACGCTGGCCGGTAGCACGTCGACGACGTCTTCGACAACCTCAGGATTGACCCGCAGGTAGATGGCGCTGGGTGCTGCCGTCGTGTCGAACAGGTCGGCGGCGATGGTGGATCCGATGAAGGCGGCCCGCTCCAGGTCCGGGTGTAGCGGCAGTGCATCGACGATTCCGATCACCGTGAACCAGGTGTCGCCCAGGTAGACCCGGGGTTGCGGGTCCAGGGCCCGGATGCCCAATCGCTGGGCGGCCACACTGCCCAGCACGGTGACGGGCAGTCGGTCGGCGGCGGCGTCCAGGAAACGCCCTTCTTGCATGGTGCCGCCCAGCACGTCGAGGAGGTTGTCTTTGGCGGTGAAGACGCCGATCCCGCTTGTTTGCAGTTCGGGGATCAGTTCGGAGCGCCGCACCGAGGTATCGACCAGGGTGGTGGCGCTGTAGCGGCTGACCGGGCCGATCCGCCCGGCCATTTCGGCTGCGCCGTCGGGGAAACCGCTTGACTGCCCGAGGATTCCCTGGCCCTGGGTGACCCGTAGGAGATTGGTGCCCAGATCATCCAGCACGGCGAGCAAGTCGGCTCGGCCCGAGGCGGAAATGCCGAGCACCGCCACGATGGCGGCGATCCCGATCGCTATGCCGGCTGCCGTCAAAACGGAACGGCCGCGCCGTGTCAGGATTCCGCGATAGCCAAGACCGATGGTGTCTCGCCAGAGGAGCCGGCTCTTCATGAGGATCGTTCTCCGGCAATCCGGCCATCCCGGATGGAGATTTCCCGGTCGAAACGGGCCGCTACTTCCCGGTCGTGGGTGATGACAACCACCGTCGTCCCGGCTGCGTTGAGGTTCAAAAGCACGTCGACGATGCCGGATCCCGTTTTGGTGTCGAGGTTGCCGGTCGGCTCGTCGGCGAATACCACCGATGGGTTGCCGACGATGGCCCGGGCGATGGCTACCCGCTGCCGTTCCCCGCCGGAAAGCTGGCTTGGCAGGTGATCCATGCGTTCGGCGAGGCCGACCGTCTCGAGTGCGTGCCCGGCCCGTTCCCGACGTTCCCGGGCGGCGACCCCCCGGTAGAGCAATCCCTGGGCGACGTTCTCGAGGGCGGTAGTCCCCGCCAGCAAGAAGAAATCCTGAAACACGAAACCGATGAGGTTGGCTCTCAGCCCGGACAGCTGCTTGTCGGAGAGCTTGGAGATGTCCCGGTCGGCGATGCGTACCGATCCGGTGCTGGGCCGGTCCAGTGCCCCCAGGATATGAAGCAGCGTCGACTTGCCAGACCCCGATGGTCCGATCACCGCTACTGAATCACCTCCTTCGGCGCGCAGGTCAACGTCTATCAGAGCATCGACGCGCGGAGGGCCGGGATACGACTTGGAGACCTTGGAGAGCTCGATGAGGCTCATCTTGGGATGGCGACGAGGTCACCTTCCTGGACCTCTCCGGTGATCTCGACCAGGCCGTCGGCGAACTTGCCGAGTTGAACAGCGACCAGGCGGGAGGCGTCGCCTTCGACTACCTCGATCGCGTAACCGCCTTCGGCGAGGGCCAGTACAGCCTCGACCGGGGCAAGGAGAGCATCGAGCACCTGCTCGGAGACGACCTCGACGTTCACGGCCGCCTGTTCGAACGCAGCCGCGTCGCCCGGGTCGTCGAAGGCGACGGTCATTTCAACGGTTTGCCGTCCGGTTTGGGGATCGGCGAGCGCAACGTTGGAGATCGACGTGATCGTGCCGGGGGTCTCCAGGTCGTCGGGCAAGATAATCGTGGCCGTATCGCCCCGGACGACCAGCTCTCTCTGGTCGATGGCGAGTTGAACGACGATTTCTCGTTCGGTCCCGGAGACCTCGAAGATCGGGGCGCCCGGGCCGGTGGTCGCTCCGGTTTCCGTCAACCAGCGGCCGATCCTGAGCGGTCCGGTTGAGAAGATGATCCGCCCCAACTCGACAATCCCGGTTTCCGCCAGGCCGAGCTCGGCCTGCCAGTCCTCGACGATCCCCGCCGTTACGTCGGTGTAGTCCTCGTCAATGGTGAGGTCCCCGTCCGGGTCGAAGCCAAGTTCGGACAGGTTGTCCTCGAGTTGGCGGACGTCGGTTCCTTCGGCCGTTCCGTCTGCGAGTGTCCGCCAGGCCGGCCGATCCCCGTAGAAGAGCACGACCGGAGCGCCGTTGAGTTCAAAGAGCGTCTCACCGCGGGCGACCGTCGTGCCCTCGTCGGGAAGCAGCGTGATGACTCCGCCGGCTGCGGTATACACCACGGCCGGGTCGCGGTAGCGGAGCCGTCCTTCGAGGGACTCGGTTTCCACCAGGTCGCCCCGCGTTATGGCCCTGGTGATCAGTTCCGGTTTCTCGGTTGGTTGCTCATCGTCTTGCTGCTCAACCAGCCGGTTGATGCCGTAGAAACCTCCCGCTCCGACGGCGCCGAGCAGCACGATGACGCCAACCCAGCCGAGGATCCGTTTCATGTCAACCGCCGATCCCCGGGAATGCAACCAGGTCCTGGCAAGCCTCGAGAGCATCTCCGAACTCGGGATCGTTGAACGCTTCTGCCATTTCCGCCATCGGGAAGGGGATTTCGGAACCGGTGAACGTTGGGAGAGGATCCGGCCACATCTCTACGCCGTTGTCCCGCATGCAGACGGCGTATTCATTGAGCTGGTCGGTGACCGCGGCGAGCAACTCGGGGTCAAGTTGTAACTCCACACCTTCGCCCGCTTCCGAGAAGATGCCCCGGCAGGCGGCCAGAGCCGTCTGAAACTCGGTGTCGAGCAGATCGAACTCCTCGGTCAGCGCCGCGGAAATCACCGGTTGCCCGTCGGCGTCGAAGGTGATGTCGGGTATCTCGATCCCCTTATCCCGCATGCAGGCGGTGAAGTCGAGGGCCACCTCTTCCAGGCTGGGAGCCTCCGTCGTGGTCGTGGCGGCCCCTGTGGTCGAGGTCGAAGTTTCCAGTGTGGCAATCGTGTCGGTCGTCGGCTCTGTTTCAGAGGAACCGCAGGCTGCCACCAGCAGCATCAATACAGCGGCCCAAGCCAGGGTACGTAGTTTGATCATCGTGCCTACCTCGTTAGATGGGCCAGAGGATAGCCCTGGTTTCGTGGTCATCTCATGTGGGTGGTTGAGTGTCGGGCCGGACCCTTGGGCGTTCGGCTGCCACGGAGAGTAGGGTTCTCCCTCCCGGGTTGGGAGAACCGTGGACATTTGGATAGCGCTGGGAGCGGCGATCGTCGGCTACCTGTTCGGTGCGGTCTCGTTCACGCGGATCGTGGGCCGGTGGGTGCTGCCCGGAGAAGACTTGAGCGGGGTTGACGTCCAATTGGGGAAGGGATCCATCCGATTCAACCGCACCAGCGCGACATTGGTGTCGTTGAAGAAAGGCCCGGGATACGGCTGTCTGACCGGCCTACTCGACATGGCCAAGGCGGCCGTCCCCGTCCTCGTTTTCAAGCTGATCTTCCCGGATTACGGCTACGAGTTCATTGTGGCTGCGGCGGCAGTGCTCGGCCACAACTATCCGGTCTACTACCGCTTTCGGGGCGGCGCTGGTATGTCACCGTATCTGGGTGGCCTGGCTGTTCTCGATTGGCTGGCGGTGCCGGTGGTTACGGGACTTGGTGTCCTCT
>JAHEDM010000071.1 GCA_024641205.1 Actinomycetes bacterium | reverse complement strand
TACCTAGCGCGGATGCACACCCGAATCATGGACCGGCCAACATACGTTGTCCGAGGAGAATACCGTCCAGGGGTACGCGATTGAGCCAAGCCCACATCGTTCTTTGTTGCGCAACCGAGCGCGGAAATCGAGTTCTGAGACGGCTCCGCGAGCTCGAGCCAACGGCAAGACTCACGGTATTCAGCTTCCGAGAGACAACTTGGGAGCCCCCCTTCCTCGAGAACATCCATCGAACGGCTCAAGAATCTGGAGCTGTGTTCTTCGAACAAAGCGATGTCGGGTCACCCGAATTCTCACAGTTCTGGAGGTTGGAATCCCCGACGCTCCTGCTGGCAGTCAATTGGCGATACATCATTTCTCCTACGGTCTATTCGTCTACAGAAATGGGGGCCTACGTTTTCCACGATTCGCTTCTTCCGCGTTATCGGGGCTTCTCGCCCACGGTCAGGGCCATGATCAATGGCGAAGACCGGACAGGTGCAACTCTCTTTGCTATGGCGGAACGAGTAGATGAGGGCGACATCGTCGACCAGATCGTTGTTCCGATAGGACCGTCCGAGGCAATCGCCCAGGTCACAGACAAGGTCACAGTCGCCTACCTAGAGTTGCTCGGTCGCAATCTGCCAGCCCTATTGGCGGGAACGGCTCACTTGGCACCTCAAGACCATCCCCAGGCGACCTACTACCCGCGGCGCTCTCCAGAGGAGAATAAAATCGACTGGAGTCAAAGCGCTCGCCAGATCAAGAATCTCATCCGAGCAGTTGGCCAACCGTACAGCGGTGCTTATACCAATCTCACCGGGGCCACTGTCCGCGTGTGGGAAGCAGGGTGGTGTCAGGATTCCGACACTGCGCACACCGAACCTGGTACGGTCACCGAGGTGATCCCCGGGCTTGGAGCAACCGTCGAGACCGGCGATGGGACCATCCTGTTGACCATGATCCAGTTCGCCGGCAGCACACGCACCCGTGCCGACACCCAACTCACCTCGGGCATGCGCCTCGGCCCCTGATGATCGCTCAAGCCCAGAGGATCAATCGATGGGTCTGATACATTCAACCCGAGTTCACTAAAGGCCGAAGAGAACCCATGGGCACAGAAACCATCGTTGTTACGGGAGGAGCCGGCTTCATCGGTTCTGCTCTTGTCCGTTGTCTGATCCGTTCGAGCGATTGCTCGGTTGTCAATGTGGATGCCCTAACGTACGCGGCGAATCTCGATTCCCTCCGCGACGTCGACGAGAACCCACGCTATTCATTCGAGCATGTCGACATTGCCGACGACAAGGCCCTGAGGCGAATCTTTGCCGAGTATCAGCCGTCCGCGGTCTTCAACCTGGCGGCGGAAACGCATGTCGATCGCTCAATTGATGGACCTGCACCTTTTATCCGTACAAACCTGTTTGGCACTTTCCAGCTTCTCGAAGTCTCCCTCGATTACTGGAACACTCTCGCCGAACCTAATCGCAGCAGTTTTCGATTGGTTCATGTGTCAACCGATGAGGTGTACGGGGATCTTGGCGGTGCTGCGCCCTTCTCGGAAACGTCACCTTTCGCGCCCAACTCGCCTTATGCAGCAAGCAAGGCAGCTGCCGACCATTTGGTTCGCGCCTGGCACAAGACCTATGAACTCCCGGTTATCACGACGAACTGCTCCAACAACTACGGACCGTTCCAATTCCCAGAGAAGCTGATCCCCCGCGTGATCATCGCCGCGATAGAAGACAAACCGCTTCCAGTGTACGGCGACGGTTCACAGGTCCGCGACTGGCTCCATGTTGAAGATCATGTTGATGCGCTTCTGACGGTGATGGATTACGGCCGCATCGGTGAGGTCTATGCGATTGGCTCCCGAAACGAGCACCGCAACATCGATGTCGTTGCCGCCATCTGTCAGTGTCTCGATGAGCTCCAACCTCGCTCGGACAGGCGAAGCTATGCCGACCAGATCTCCTTTGTCGTAGACAGGCCGGGTCATGACCGGCGGTATGCTGTCGATCCATCGAAGATCGAGAGTGAGTTCGAGTGGAAAGCGGCGCGCGATTGGGATGCCGGATTGCGAGAAACCATTGAGTGGTACCTAGGCAATCGTTCCTGGTGGGAAGATATTCGCACGGGCGCCTACCGCGGCGAGCGGTTGGGACTGGGAAGATGAACCGCAAAGGAATCATCCTCGCCGGCGGTCATGGCACCAGGCTCTATCCGCTCACTCTCGTCGTCAGCAAGCAACTGATGCCGGTATACGACAAACCGATGATCTACTACCCCCTCTCCACTTTGATGTTGGCCGAGATCAGAGACATTCTCATCATCACCAATCCCCATGACCGCCCCCTCTTCGAAGACCTCCTTGGCGACGGGAGTCAGTGGGGATTGAACTTCCAGTACGCCGTGCAGCCGCAACCTGGTGGTCTTGCGGAAGCGTTCGTAATCGGTCGAGATTACGTCGGTCAGAGCCATCCAGTACTGATTCTGGGCGACAACATTTTCTACGGGCATGGCCTGACCGATGTGCTGCAACGGGCCGCGGGCCGGGACGAAGGGGCCACGGTCTTCGGGTACTGGGTAAAGGATCCCGAGAGATATGGAGTTGTAACCATCGACCAAACAGGGGCGCCGACCCAGATCGAAGAGAAGCCGGCTCGGCCTGAGTCTTCTTATGCCGTAACTGGGTTGTACTTCTATGACAATCAGGTCGTTGACCTGGCTGCCGACCTGAAACCCTCAGTGCGCGGCGAGCTCGAGATCACCGACATCAACCGCTATTACTTGGAACAAGGAATACTCAACGTCCAGATCCTCCATCGCGGATTCGCGTGGCTGGACACCGGTACCCCTGGGTCTCTTCAGCAGGCTGCCAGCTTCATCCAGACGGTGCAGGAGCGGCAGGGCCTCCAGATCTCTTGTCTGGAAGAGATCGCCTTCCGGCGCGGATACATCAGCGCCGAGGAACTCACCAAACTCGCCGAGCCGCTGCGGCACAATGACTATGGTCGATACCTCCTTGGTCTGATCGGCGAATAGCGTCGACGACAGGCGAAGAAGCCAAGTTGGTTGAATCACTGTTTCCTGGCAACTGCCAGAATGCTGGAACCGAAGGGAATCCCCCGCCCTTTTTGCAGGCGGAAAAGCTCAAGGGCCAAAAGACGATCGAGCAATGTTCCCCCGGCGCCCCCAGGAGTCTGATGCTCTCGCAGCCTCAATTCTTGGCTATCCGTTCGTCTGATCCCCAATCTGCCGGCGATTGACCGCATCAAGAATATCGGTATCGGTAGCAGCCAGAAGAAATAGGTAGCGAACTCGACCCGGAAACCTGCAACTTCGAGCGCTTCCGCCAAGGAGCGCCGAGTGTACCTGCGGAAGTGGCCCGCCTCGACATCTTCCGGCGACCAAAGCCACCCAAATGCCGGCACGGTTAGATAGACAAGTCCTTGGGGGCGAAGAGCCGTTTGGAGAGCGCTCAGAAAAGCTGCATCTTCCTCGATGTGCTCGACGACATCGAAAAGTCCGATCGCAGGAAGCGATTGCGGCTTGAATTTTGCGCTCTCGAAAGTTGCGTGGACTACGGGTCGCAATCCGCGTATGAAGCCATTTCGCGCTCCATCCGCACCGGGCTCAACGAGCAGCGTATCGAACCCGGCGTCTCGAAGACCCAATGAAACAAAGCCATTACCTCCGCCAACATCTGCGATGGGTCCGTCGGGTGGAAATCTCTCGACGATCGATACCAAACAGGCGTTCCTGTGTCGAAACCAGTAGGAATTGTCCTCAAGTTCAAGATAAGACAAGTGTCCGTGCTCCGGATAAGAGACAGATCCTTCCTCGGTGGTGCGCCAGAAGCCGGGCTCCAATTCGAGAAGGCCGTTTGCGAGTGCCTCCATATCCATGTTTTGGACCCTCCTGTTGCAAGCAACCGGCCAGAGGACAAGGTCATTGCCAAATTCCTCTGTGCAAATCATCTCATAGGCGGCCCAGGAGCACCGGGATCGAGCGGGAAGTCGAGACAGAAGGCGGGTCTCAGCGACCCGCCTCAGCCAAATCCCGCATTTCCCTACGCAGCTCGTTGATCTCGTCGCGGAGGCGTGCGGCGTATTCGAATCGGAGTTCCTTGGCAGCTTCGTGCATCTCATCTTCCAGGCTTTGAATCAACCGGCCCAGATCCTCGGTACCCAGGTCGAGTATTGCCCGTTGCTCCACTTCCCGGCGGCGCCGCTCTGGAGCCGGTGCATCCTGGCTTTGCAGCAACTCGAGGATATCAGAGACTTTCTTGCGGATCGTCTGGGGGTCGATGCCGTGCTTTTCGTTGTAGCGGAGCTGAAGGCCGCGCCGGCGATTGGTCTCGTTTATCGCCAGTTGCATCGAATCGGTGACGTTATCGGCGTACATGAGCACGTGACCCTCGACATTGCGGGACGCCCGGCCGATGATCTGGATCAAGCTCGTCGCCGAGCGGAGAAACCCCTCCTTGTCCGCATCGAGGATGGCCACCAGGGACACCTCCGGCAGGTCGAGGCCCTCGCGCAGGAGGTTGATGCCGACCAGCACATCGAATTCGCCCAGCCGCAGGTCGCGGAGGATCTGGACCCGTTCGAGCGTGTCGATCTCGGAGTGCAGATATCGCGCCCGTACTCCCATCTCCAGCAGATATTCGGTGAGGTCTTCGGCCATCTTTTTGGTGAGCGTGGTGACCAGCACCCGCTGATCGGCCGCCGCCCGCTCCCGTATCTCATGGAGTAAATCGTCGATCTGGCCCTTGGTGGGCTTGACGATGACCTCCGGATCGACCAGACCGGTCGGGCGAGCGATCTGCTCGACCACCCGGAGAGATCGCTCCAACTCAAAACGGCTGGGCGTGGCCGACATGAAAATCACCTGACCGCTCTTCTCCAACCACTCGTCGAAGCGGAGCGGCCGGTTGTCGATGGCGGACGGGAGGCGAAAGCCGTGCTCAACCAGCGACTCCTTGCGACTCAGGTCACCGGCAAACTGACCGTGGATCTGCGGGACGGTCACGTGGCTTTCGTCCAGTACCGTCACAAAGCTGTCCGGGAAATAGTCGAGCAGCGTGTAGGGCGGCTCACCGGGTTGACGGCCGTCGATGTGGCGGCTGTAGTTCTCGATCCCTGAGCAAAACCCGATCTCCTTCATCATTTCGAGGTCGTAGCCCGTCCGCATACGAAGTCGTTGCGCCTCGAGCAACTTCCCTTGATCCTCGAACTCGGCTAATCGTTCTTCGAGTTCGGCTTCGATACCGACGACGGCGCGTTCCATACGCTCTTGCGATGCCACGTAATGCGAGGCCGGGTAGATCCACAGCTCCTGCATCTCCTCGATCACCTCGCCGGTGACCGGGTTCATGCGGAGGATGCGCTGGACTTCATCCCCCCAGTATTCGACCCGGGCAACGGTCTCCTCGTACGCGGGGAAAACCTCCAGGGTGTCGCCTTTGACCCGAAACTTGCCGCGGGTGAGATTCACCTCATTGCGTTCGTATTGGATGTCGACCAACCGGCGCATCGCCTCGCCCAACGGGTGCTCGACCCCTCTGATTAACCGCAGGACCCGGCCGGAATACTCATCCGGGGTTCCCAATCCGTAAATGGCCGACACACTGGCAACGATGATGACGTCGTCTCGAAACAGCAGAGCGCTGGTAGCGGCGTGCCGCAGCCGGTCGATCTCATCGTTGACGGTGGCGTCTTTTTCGATGTAAGTGTCCGACTGGGCCATATAGGCTTCGGGCTGGTAGTAGTCGTAGTAGCTGACGAAGTACTCGACTCGATTCTCCGGGAAGAACTGCCGGAACTCGTTGGCCAACTGAGCAGCGAGGGCCTTGTTGGGAGCGAGCACCAGGGTGGGTCGCTGGATCTTCTCGATGGTCCAGGCGATCGTTGCCGATTTTCCCGAACCGGTGATCCCCAGCAACGTTTGGAAACGCTCTCCGTCTTCGATTCCTTGTGCAAGCGCCTCGATGGCCTGAGGTTGATCACCGGCCGGTTTGAAATCGGAATGAACCTTGAAGGGGGGCACCCGGCCAGTGTACGTGGCCGGTGCGACAAGAAGGGGACCCCCGAAGCCGCCGTTCGGTCAGCCCGCCAGCCCTGATCCCCTACGCGGGATTTCCAAGTCCAGCCTGTCTGGTCACCACCGCGGAACCCAGCCAAAGGATGGCTCCAGACAGCACCATTGGCAGCGCTCGATGCTCCATGCCGGCAAGTCCGAGGCTCGAAAGCGCCACCGGCAATACGGCAAGACCGATCCAGGCAAAGGCCGGGAGACGCAGATCTACATCGGCTTCACTCACGACCAGCCACACTACCGGTGCAAAAGCGAGCCAATAGTGGTCCCACACGAACGGACCCAGGGCAGTAGCCACGCCTACGGGGAGGAGAAGCCAGAGTTGTCTTGACATACGGCGCCTGATGATCGGAATCGCACACGCTGCTCCGAGATAGACCAGGGTCGCCAATCCTGGAGAGAGGGGGGATGTCCAACTGAGGTTCGATGGAGTATTCCTGGCCTCCATCGTGTTGCCCGGAAGAGCCTCCGAGATCCACGCCCACAGTGTGTCGAACCCACCCACGAAGGGAAGCGCAGCCAAGGTCGCCGCCGCAGCAGTCCCGCCCACCACTGCCAGATCCTTCAGCACCGACGAGCCCTTCGGCAGAGCCAGAGCGAACACTGCCAGCCATGGTTTCCAGGCAACCAGCAACCCAAGAACCACTCGAGCGATCATTCGTCGGTCGCCGGCGTCCAACAGGGCGACGGCCAGAAGGCCCAAACCTGCCAGTGCGTTCCCTTGAATCCAAACCGTATCAGTGAAGGTCGGAGCCCACACCAACGTAGCAAGCGCTCCAGGAATGGCCCAGAGGGGCTTTCGTCGCCGAAGGAGGATCATGATGGCGAGTGTCAACGCCACGACTGCCAGAGCTCCTAGACGACGTGCCACCAGCTCCGCGTTGGATCCAAAGGCAGCCAAGAGAGCACGCGCCCCGGCCAGCGCAAACGGTGGATGAACGACCCATCCGGTCGGACGGGGTTCCGTGGAAAGAGGAAGGTCAGGAGATCCGTACCGTTCCATCAGGTCGCCAATCTGCTGGTACGGACTCCCTCTCGCCTCAAGTGCCGCAACGCCGAGAAGGTCCCTGCCCAGATCGGTGATACCCACGCTTTCGTACGCAATACCGTGAACCGTGAGGTCCAACAGCGCTGGAATCCTTGTCACGAGGAGAATGACAAGGAGAATTATCATCCCGCTTTGAATCACAACTGGCCCAGCCGGATGGCGCCGGCGCATCGCTCTATTCATGGGTGGCTAGAACCCTCGCTCGCAAGAGAATCAGGCTCGAGGTCCGCTTGGCATCGTCGAGCCTCGGGATAGGGTCGCCTTGTGGGCTCGGTGGGACGTCGTTGAGTTGCGATGACCTGTATCTCTGGCGCCGAGAAATCAAAGAGGAACTCGAAGAGACGGCGCCGGGTTCCCGGTATTCTCTCATATCCATTCGCGGCTTACTGCTGCGTATACCGAGGCGACATTAACGGGCCTCGACCTTGGGTATGCGTCTTGTCCTGACGACAGATTCACCGCTTGCCTCTTCACCCTGGGTGGTTCAGACAGCTTCTGATCGGTCTAGCGGTAGTCCGCATCGGATTGTTGGCGCGAACCGCCAAGGCGGAGACGGTTGACTCGCCCAACGAGCAACAGGGTTGGTGGTTGGGTTTCTCGAACGGACCCACAGAGATCGCCGTCTCACCGCTGCGACTGATACGCTCGTCGCCATTGTGCGTCGCCAGATGATCACTCTCGCGCTTATAGCGGTACTGGTAGGCCTTGGTTTCCGGTGGGTCCTGACGGTACGGACCGATCTCGGTCCCGCCGACCTCAAACGCTTTGAATCGCAGAGCGGTATTGACCTCCCGGACGCCTACGGCGACATGCCATTCTTCCTCCTATGGACCCGAGGTGACGGCCAGGCCCACGTAACGCTGGCCGCCGACCTTGACTTGCACGGTCCGTCCCAACGTCTGCTGCTCCCGTCTTACCGCTACACGCGGGTCGGGTATGCGTGGCTTGGACGGATATTCGCTCTTGGCCAAATAACCTGGGTACCGGTTGGCCTCATGCTGGTCAACCTGGCCGCCCTGGCCGGCATCGGGGCCATGGCCGGACGACTGACTTACCGCTTCGGCGACCGCGGATACCTCATCCTCATCAATCCTGGTTTGTATGTCGGATTCGCCACCGACACCGCTGAGCCCCTTGGTGTGTTCCTTCTCATGCTGGCGTTGTTTGCAGGCTCTGTCTGGCTGGCCGCGATGGCGAGCGCGGTGTTGGGGACGGTACGACCAAGTTTCGGCCTTGGATTGCCTGCCCGAGAGCGAAACCTGGGAGTGATCATCGGATCGATCGTCGGCGGCGCTGCGCTCATACGCCTCATCGCGCTGCTCAGCATCGATGACAACACCATGCCAATTGAAACCCTGGTAGTGCCGTTCACCGGTTACCTCAACGTTTTCAAGAGCGAGGCCGCCTCGGTGGCTTTGGGCGCCGCAATGCTTCTGGTCGCGGCAGTGGCCACAGCCGTCGTTGGAGGGACTCGAAGAACTGGTGCAATCCGGTTTGCCTGGTTGGCAAACGCCTTCTCGCTCATCTGTCTCGGTTCGTTCGTGCTGAACGATCCGTTCAATTGGACTCGGGCCGCAGCCGTGCTGCCGGTGTTGTGGGCCCTCCCGGTCCGGCGTGCGGGCAACAATAATGCTCAGTCGTCCTGAGGCGTGACCGGCCGACCGGAGGTCAATAATCCCCACAAGGCCCCAACCTGTATTTCAAGAGCCTCTGGATCCACAGAGTTGTCAATCATCACATCGGCCGATGCCACCCATTCGGTTCGCGCAGGTTGAGCGGCGATCCGCCGCGACGCATCATCCTCGTCCATACCGCGTCGGCGCAGTCGTTGGAGTCTCGCTTCCGGATCCGTGTCGACCACCACTCGAAGCCATCCCTCACCCATGAAGTCGGTCAGCAGCGGCACCTCGACAACCACAACCTGTTCGGCCGCCTGTCGAATCATGCTGGCGATACGTTCGCGAATAGCGGCATGTGTGAAGCTTTCAAGTCTCTCGAGCTCTGCGGGATCCCGAAACACGATGTCGGCCAGGCGCCTGCGATCGATCACTCCATCGACGACGACCGACGGCCACGTGTTGGAGACTCGCTCGAACACCTCGCCACCCGGTTCGAGCACCTGGTGGCCAATCTGATCCGCGTCGATGACCAGCGCTCCCCGGGCGCTCAACAACTCGCCAACAGAACTCTTCCCGGCTCCGAT
>JAHEDM010000295.1 GCA_024641205.1 Actinomycetes bacterium | reverse complement strand
GCGCATTTCATCCGTGACGTTCTCCCGCTCGAGCCCGAAAACCCGCGCCGCAGTTTCCGTGTGAATGTCGGTTTCGGTTCCGCGAAACGCCCCCAAGAGCCCGGGATCCTGGCTCAGGTGGGCCATAACCCGCAGCTCGATCTGCGAGTAGTCGGCGATCACGAACCGCCAATCGGGTCGCGGCACGAAGGCACGCCGTATCGTCTTGCCCCGCTGAGAACGGACCGGGATGTTTTGGAGATTCGGCCGGTCTGAGGACAACCGGCCGGTGGTTGCCGCCAGCTGGTTGAAGCGCGTGTGGATCCGACCGTCCTTGGTGATCAGCGGTAGGTAGCCGTCTACGTATGTCGAGCGCAGCTTCTCTAGCTCGCGATACTCGAGCAGATCGGAGACGATGGGATGGGCATCGGCAAGTTTTTCGAGGACTGAGGCGTCGGTAGAAGGAATCCCCTTTGGGGTCTTCTTGAGCACCGGCAAGCCGAGCTGGTCGAAGAGAACCTCCCGCAGCTGCCCGGTCGAATTGATGTTGAACGGCTCACCGGCTGCGATGTGAATACGGCCCTCTAGGTCGGCTAATTGATCCCGCAGAGTCTCTCCCAGCTCGGTGAGGTACTCACGATCGATCCCGATCCCGGCAGCCTCCATCCTGGCCAGCACTAAGACCAGCGGCATCTCTATGTCGTCCAGAAGTGCCAGCTCATCTCGTTCTGCAAGTTCTTCCCTGAGGCGTTCGGCCAGTTTGCCTACGGTCACCGCCCGACGCCCAGCAGCTTCGAGGTTGGGACCACTGCCGAAATCGAGCATGCCTTGGGACCCCGCCTCCTTGTCCTGGTCGGGCGATTCGAGTTCCACATTGAGATAGCGGCCTGCGAGGTCCTCGAGTTCGTAGGTCCGGGCGGCCGGATTGAGCAGATAGGCGACCAGCGCCGTGTCCGTCTGCAGTCCGTCGAAAGCCTTCCCTTCGTCGAGCAGATATCGAATGAAGTCCTTGGCATCGTGGATTACCTTGGGATGATCCTTGTCGGCGAGGACGGGGGCCAGCGTTGCCAAGTGCTCAACCGGCACGAAGCTCCCCCGTTCTTTGTCCTGGGCAATCACGACCCCGGCCAAATCGGCTCCGTCCCACACCGGTTCGAGAACCATCGGCTCCGAACCGGTCAGCTTCTGGATCGCCACGGGGTCGGTGACTACCCCCGTTTCAACGTCCAAAACCTCACCGGCCGGTCCTCCGGATGCGGACCCCAACGCCAGGAGCCGGTCCCACAACGAGTGAAACTCCATACTGTCGAAGATCTGCTTGGCTGCCGCCCGGTCGAAACCTTCCCAGCGGAAACTCTCGGTGTGCAGGTCAAGCGATAGGTCACGAACCAGACGCATCAGACGGCGATTCAAGAACGCCTGCTCGCGATTGGCGGCGAGGTTCTCACGCAACTTAGGGGTTTGTTCATCGAGGTGGTCGTACAAGCCTTCGAGGTTTCCGTAGCCTGCGATCAGTCGAGAAGCGGTCTTCTCCCCCACTCCTGGCACCCCGGGCAGATTGTCTGATGTGTCGCCCCGCAGAGCGGCGTACTCGGGATACTGGTCCGTCCTGATTCCGTAGCGCTCCATAACCCACGTTTCGTCGGCGATCAGCAGATCCGAGATACCTCGACGTATGTAGAGCACCCGGCACCGGTCGTCGATGAGCTGGAATGTATCCCTGTCTCCGCTGACAATGAGCACATCCCAACCATCCGTTTTTGCCTGTTCGGCGAGGGTGGCGATGACATCGTCGGCTTCGAAACCGGGCAGTTCGACCTGGCTTACCCCGAGCGTGTCGACGACTTCGCGGATCAGCGGCAACTGACTGCTGAACGAGTCAGGCGCCTTCTCCCTCTGCGCCTTGTAGGCCGGATACTCCTCTTTGCGAAACGTGGGTTTCGGGGTGTCCCAAGTCACAACCAGCGCCTCGGGGTGGTGGTCACCCAACAACTTGATCAACATCGAGGTGAACCCGTAAGCGGAATTGGTGACCTGTCCGGCACTCGTAGCCAAATCATCGGGCAGGGCGTAGAAGGCCCGGTAGGCGAGGTTATGTCCGTCGAGGACGGCGAGGGTCGGCATGGAGGCGCATCATAGGTCGCCGAGGCGACTGAGCAGCTTGTCCCGCTTGCGCTCCAATCGTTCCCTCCTCGACCTGACATCCGCAACCGCCCTCTCGAAGCGAGCGACGTCGGCGGTGGTGTCCCGTGCGAACGACCGGTCCTGCCAGTCGTCGCTGACCACTGCATCGCGTTGGGCGTCATCATCGATGTGGCGGTGGTAGCGCAGTTCCTCGGCCACCAACGCCTCTTCGCGTTGCAGCGCTTCAATGGCGTCATTGATCTTGAAGAGTTTGGCCTCGATGCCCATCAGGTCGTCCCGCCGCTCGCGATTCCGTACCATAATGAGTCACCAAGCCGGGATGGCGGAACGGTAGACGCGACGGACTCCTTGTCACCGCCGGTTCAATGAGCTCCGGCCAAATCTCGACCGGATGACCGCCAAGACTCGGGCGGAGCTCTGGGACGGATGCTGGGTGAACTTCAATCGTTCGCATCAGGCGTCGGACAGTGCTCCGACCGAAACCGCACTTTGTAACCGGTGTCTACTACACAAGGAAACTCGAACAAACGCT
>JAHEDM010000294.1 GCA_024641205.1 Actinomycetes bacterium | reverse complement strand
CTCATCAAGATGATCGGTAACGTCGACCTTGCGACGGTTGCAGCGGAACTCTCAAGTGAACGAGATCCTAGCGACGAGCGTCACGCGGTCTACGCGACGAACGTGGCCGGCGGCCACCTCGAGTTAGGGGTAGCAGTACCACACCAATTCCTAGGCGATCTCGAGGACCACTTTTCCTCTCGCCTTTCGGCCGGTGAGGGCGCCAAAGGCTTCGACATAGCCATCGAGGGGATAGACCGCCGACACCTGCGGGTGCAACGCACCGGATTCCACCATCGAGAACAATTCGGCGAAGTTGGCCGCCGATGCGGCCGGATCCCGCTTGGTCCATGCTCCCCAGAAGACACCAACGACCGAAACTCCCTTGAGGAGCGGCAGGTTGAGCGGGATCTCGGGGATCGACCCGGCCGCAAACCCGATCACCAGGAACCGGCCGTTCCAAGCCATCGACCGCAGAGCCGGCTCCGATAGATCCCCACCGACCGGATCGTAGACAACATCTACCCCGCGTCCTTCGGTCAACTCGCGGATGCGTTCCCGAAAGTCCTCGGTGGAGTAATTGACACCCTCATCCGCACCCAACTCGGCTGCGTACGCCAGCTTCTCATCCGTGGAAGCGGCCGCGACGACCCGGGCTCCCATCGCTTTTCCAATGTCGACGGCCGAGCTACCCACGCCGCCTGCCGCTCCGAGCACGAGCAGCGTCTCGCCGGGTTGCAGCTTGGCCCGCTGCTGCAGCGCGTAGTAGGACGTTCCATACGTGAGACCGAACCCGGCCGCCACCCGGTGTTCGAGAGACGGTGGCTTTGCCATCACGGTGTCTGCATCGACGGCCCATTTCTCGGCAAAGGCCCCGGAAACGGCCATGGCGACCACCTCGTCGCCAACCTTGACGCCACGCACCTCCCTACCGACGGCCGACACAACACCGGATGCTTCACCACCGGGTATGAAAGGGAGATCGGGCCGAAACTGGTACTTGCCCTCGATGATCAGCGTATCCGGGAAGTTGAGTCCTGCCGCCCGGACATCGAGAACGAGCTCCCCGGGACCCGGCTCAGGGTCAGGAACCTCTCGGACGGACAGCCGTTCGGCCGGACCGAGTTCCGAACAAACCAGCGCTCGCATACCAGTCTCCTTGCTCAGGACTACTCGGCCGTGGCCGCCCGCACCGCGAACGTCTGGGTCTGGAGACCGCCGAAGTCGAACTGAATCTGACCGTCACCCTTGATGACCTCATCCCAGCGGGCCACAATGTTCTCGGGGCTTCTCTCCTCAGGACTCAGGTAGATGCCTTCGGTCTCCTCGATGAACACCGCCGCGTAGCTCCCGGCACCTGCGCCGAGGATGACTTTGGTAGGGGCGTCTTCGTGCACCAGTGCGAGCAAACCGGGGCTCACGGAATCAGGAGTTAGCAATTCCAGCACCTTGGGGTCGGGAATGAGATTCTCGGTCATGCGGGTGGCGGCAGCCGGCGCCAGGGCGTTGACACGAATGTTGTACTTCTGGCCCTCGATAGCCAGGGTGTTCATCAGCCCGACCAGGGCCATCTTGGCGGCTCCATAATTGGCCTGCCCGAAGTTGCCCCACAGGCCGCTCGACGATGAGGTCATCACGATCCGGCCGTAGTTCTGATCGCGCATGATGCCCCACGCCGCCTTTGTGCAATACACCGACCCCATCAGATGCACATCGACCACGGTACGGAAATCGGCCAGATCCATGTTATGAAATGACTTGTCGCGCAGAATACCGGCGTTGTTGACCAGGATGTCTACCCGGCCCCACCGATCCATGACGTCCGCTACCAACGCTTGTACCTGATCGTTGTCAGCCACGTTTGCCCCGTTGGCGATGGCCTCGCCGCCGGCGGCCTCGATCTCGGCTACCACCGCTTCGGCTGCTGCCGAGGACCCTCCGGTTCCGTCGAGGTTGGCGCCGAGATCGTTGACGACTATCCGCGCCCCTCGTTCCGCCAAAGCGAGGGCGTGGGATCGTCCCAAACCGGCTCCGGCTCCGGTCACAATGGCAACTCGCTCGTCGAAACTGATCATGTCGGTACCTCCGTTATGGAAAGCATCAGCGTTTCGGCCACCAGCGCCGGTTTTTCGTTTTCTTGGATCTCGACCGTGATCTGCGTCTTGAACAGGAACCGGCCCGGGCCTTTCTCGGTTGCGTCGGCCAGGACAACCCGCGCCCGCACACGGCTCCCGACCCTGACAGGCTCGAGGAAACGAACCTTGTCGGATCCGTAGTTGATGACCATCAGCGTTCCTTCCGGCTTGATCCCTATCTCGCTGGTCAGGTGCGGAATAAGCGACAGGGTCAGGAACCCATGGGCGATGGTGGTGCCCCACGGCGTCAACTTGGCTGCTTCCGGATCAACGTGGATGAATTGATGATCGAGGGTGGCATCGGCAAACGCGTTGATGCGATCTTGATCGACCGTGAGCCAGTCGGATACACCGAGCTCTTTTCCAACGTAGGAGGGGATTTGATCGACCGGTACGGTCTGCATGTCTGCTCCTTATTCTCCGATGGTTGGACGCCGGTTGCCCGGCCGCCCGCTTACTCCACTCCCTGTAACGAAGCACGGCACATCTGGTGCAGCAAGTCCCGATGGCGAGCATGACTCACCCCGATCGGGATCGGGCGGGCG